>JBLHKG010000377.1:0-3548 GCA_047619835.1 Alphaproteobacteria bacterium | reverse complement strand
AGCGACAGGTACTGGCCCGTCAGCACACGTTCGAGCCCGAACGGCGATGCCCGTAACAGACCGGGCATATAGGGGCCATAGACCAGCGGGTAGAGCAGAAACACCACCGACAGGATCGGCAATGCCCATCCTGCCGTACGCCGTGTCGCCTCAAGAATGACCACGATGGCAATTCCAGCAACAATCAGGTCGCGCGTCATAACGGCGCCAGCGCGATTGAACACTTCCTCGAAATCAAGCGCGATATAGAGGGCGACCGCAACGCCGAGCGCCGCCGCGACGAGATCAACAGCCAGCCCGATCTTGCCGCGCGGACGCTTGCCCGGCCCAAAAAAGCTCAGGCTGTAAAGCAGGGTAAAGGCAAGGAAGATGGCCCGGATTTCGGCATCGTCGAACTGCCAGCTCAGCACCGTCCACACGCCGAAGCCGAAGATCGCCACGGCGAGGGAAGATCGCAGCCGGTCGCACCAGACTGGTATGGCGACCGGCTGCGTTTCCTTGACCGTGTCGTCAGCAGAGGAGGTCATTTAACCGCCTCACGCTGTCCGCGTCGGGACCTTGCCGCGCTATTTCAGGATACCGGCCTCCTTATAGGCCCGGATGGCGCCGGGATGAAGCGGGGCACCGATCTCCAAGGCCTTGATGCCCTGCTTCTTCGCCGCATTAAGAATACCTTCTACTGAATTGAATTGTGGCATCTTTTTCGCGAAATCCTTATACCCTTCGATGATCGTCTTGGCATATAGATAGGCAATTTCGTTACTCAGGCTTTTATCGGCGTACCAGGCGTTGACGTCGGCGATCGCCACCATGTCTTCGGTATGCCCCTTAAAGGCGCCAGCCTTGAGCATGGTCTCGCCATAGACCGGCACGGAGAGAACCTTCGCCTTCATGGCGCCAAGCCCCACTGCGCGGACCTTGGAAAGCTCGCTGAGCTCAGTCAAAGCCGGATTTGGCGCGCAGCACTGGAACTGGGCATCGGCCTTGCCGTCCTTGACCGCCCGCCCGCCCGGTCGGAACGACAGATAGATCGGCGTGATATCCTTAAAGCTCATCCCCATCGCGCCGAAAATCAGCCGTGTGTGGTTCTCCATTCCACTGCCGCGCGCGCCCACGGCAACCCGTTTCCCTCTCAGATCGGCGACCGTCTTGATCTTGGAGCCCGCCTGGGTAACGAAGAACAACGGCCAGACACCGAGCGGCGCAACCGTATAAATGTTGAACTTCTTCTTGTAAGGCTTCTCGCCGTTGCGGGCCTTAACCGACCAGACCATGTCGGTCGCGCCGATCTGTACAGTCCCCTTATCAAGCAGGCGCATGTTTTCCGGCCCACCGCTCGAGGACTCGGCGGTCGCTGAATTGACCTTGCCGCTGCGATAGAGCGCATCGGCCACCACCGCCGCCATATTGTAATAGGCGCCGCCCTGACGCCCTGTGGAAATACGAATATCCGGCTTGGACTGCGCCATCGCGAGGCCGGCAGAGAATGTCGTCGCCAAGGCCGCCGTCATGGCGACCGTAATGATCTTCATGGTTTTCATAATCGTTGCTCCCTGTGAGGTTACCGGCGATACGACTGATTTTTATATTTCGCTCGCCCTAACCCCGAAAGACTATGGGGTTAATGTTCTGCCAGCAAGGCTCTGCGCATGGAATTCCAGAATCAGCGCCTCAAACAAAGACCTCAAACGAAGGCTCAAACGAAGGCTATGGCGCAGGGACTTTCCGTCTTTACGGTCTGGCGTGTTGGTTTAAGCGCGCCCGTTCTCATATCCACGTCGAACCGCCTGATCGTGTGACTCCGGAGATTGGCGGCGTAGAGAAAACGACCCGAGGGATCGAAAGCGAAGAAACGCGGCGCCTTGCCGCCGCTCGCCTGCCAGCCGATGGGCCGGAGACCGCCATCAGTCCGGTTTACCCGGAACATCGCGATGCTGTCATGCCCCCGGTTTGAGGCATAGAGCGTGCTGGTTTTTGTTGAGAACGACATCTCCGACGCCTGGTTGTCGCTGGTAAAATTGCCGGGCAGGGTCGAAATCACCTCGAGCGGGGCAAGCTTGCCGCTCCTCACATCCCAACCATGCGTCGTAATCGTGCTGTCCAGCTCGTTCAGCACCCAGGCGATGGGCCGGTTTGGATGGAACGCGACATGGCGCGGCCCAGCGCCGCTGCGCGCGTCGATATAACCCTCCCCGGCCGGGCTCAGACGCCCGGTGCGGGCGTCGAAGCGAAACACAAAATTTCTGTCCAGCCCCTTGTCTGGCACCACAACGAAGCGCCCGGTCGGGTCAAACACAATGTCATGCGGCCGGGAATTTTCCTGATGGCCCACCCGGTGAATTTCGCGCGGCGCCCCCGGCAGCGCCACTGCCTGCACGACATCGCCAAGCGCTCCGTCCGCCAGAACCGGCAGGACGCAGACATGGCCGCTGCCGTAATTCGCCAGGATCATAAATTTTTCGGTCGGATCGAGCTTCGCGCTCACGCCATTGATGCCGCCGGTGCTGGCCCGATTCAACGGCGACAGATGGCCGGTCCCGCGATCGATTGCGAAACTGCTGGCATAATCCTGATCGGCATGAAGAGCATAGAGAACTGTCCCATCGCGGTTGGTGAGCAACCAGGAGGGGTTAACCAGCCCATCGAGCCGCTGAATGAGCTTCCAGCCGCCGGTAACCGCATTCACGCGATAAGCGCGGATACCCTCGCCGGCTCCCTTGCGTTTCTCCGTCGTCAAACAGCCTGTATAGGCAAACAGCGGCGCCCCGCCTCTACCCTCGTTTGCCGAGGGTTTCCTGTCTTTCGCCAAATCCCGATCTCCTGCACTACATCCTGGGCAATATGGGGCAACGCCATAGTCTCTCATGCGCCAGACAATTTGAGAAACCCCGTTGATATACAGGGCCGGGATATACAGGGCCGGAAACCCAGGACCAGATTGACGGTCGCCTCACATGGTGGGATCGTAGTCAGGCGACAGGCAATCACAGAATTTTCAGGAGGGACAGATGAAAAACGTCAATCGGACGCTGGCAGCCATTGCAACGGCAATGTTGCTTGTCGGTTCGGCACAGGCCCAGCAATTCACCATGAAATTCGGCACCGCGACGCCCAAAGGCGACCAGAATATCTGGATGGCGCAGTTCAAAAAGGCGGTCGAGGCCCGTGCCGGCGGACGCATTGCCATCAAGCTGTTTCCGGCCAGCCAGCTGGGCGCTATTCCACGCCAGATCGAGGGGCTGCAGCTCGGCACGGTGGAAGCCTGGATCGGCCCGGCGAGCTTTCTGACAGGCGTTGAGTCGCGCTATCAGGTAGTCGACGCGCCCGGCCTGTTCAAGGATTGGGCGCATGCACAGCGCGCGATCACCCACCCGTCGTTTCGCGACGATTATCTCAAGATGGGCGAAAAGAAGGGTGTCATCGGACTCGGCCTCTATGTTTCCAACCCGATGTCGGTGGTCAGCCGCAAGGGGGCGATCCGCAAGGTCGAAGACTTCAAGGGCAAGAAAATCCGCGTACTCGGCTCCGCGCTCGAAGTAGGTCTCCTG
>JBLHKG010000376.1:0-3556 GCA_047619835.1 Alphaproteobacteria bacterium | reverse complement strand
AAGATCGAAGCGATCCTCAGCGACGTCCGTGCGATGGCGCGCACCAAGGATTTCGACAATGCGGACTATGACGTTTGCGAAATGCCGATCACGACCTATCTGACGGCCAAATCATTCGGCAAGCCGATCACAGCAATCCCGGTTTTTGTGACGCGCAATTTTCATCACTGGCCGATTTTCTGTTCCAGAAAAGCAGGTATTTCAGAGCCGAAGGATTTTGAGGGCAAGACCGTCGGGGTCAATCGGGGCTACACGGTCACGACCGGTCTGTGGGCGCGCGGCATGCTCAGCTCCGAGTACGGCGTCGATCTCGAAAAAATTCACTGGGCGGCGACCGACGATGAACATGTTGAGGGGTTCGTGTTGCCGGCGAACTGCGATTACAACTACCGGGGCCGGACGATGGCAGAGCTGTTCGCGGAGGGGCTGATTGTAGGAGCGATTGGCGACATAAAAGGCCTGCCCGACGATATCCAGCCATTGATACCCAATGCGCGCGAGGCGGGGTTCGCCTATTACCGTAAGACCGGCATATACCCGGTCAATCATACCATCGTGGTTCGGAACGCGATCCTCGACCGGGAGCCGGAAATCGCGTTGGATCTGTTTAACGCCTTCGAGGAATCGAAAGAGGCCTATGTTGCGTCCCTCGATTCAATTTCCGATCCGACGCCGGGCGACGAGCTTGCAATTGCGCTGCGGAATGGCGTTGGCGGCGATCCATTTCCCAACGGCGTAAAGGCCAATGCAAAGGCCATTGATGCGCTGGCGCAGTTCGCGCTGGATCAGCACATCACGCCGGTGAAATATACCCCGGAGGAATTGTTTGCTGCGGCGACACTTGGGACGTAATCGGTCATTGAACCGCATTGGCTGAGGTGCGAGACTGTTGCCAATTCAACGTTATTTCAGGGAGAGCACAATGAAACACGGTGTAAAACTGCTTAAATTCGCGGCCGCTGCCGCGCTCGCTCTGCCACTGCTAAGCAGTCCATCGGTCGCGCAGGAAGTTACGCTTCGGCTGCACAGTTTTCTGCCGCCGCCGGCGAACCCGGTGAAGACGTTTCTCAAACCGTGGATCGCAAAAGTCCTGAAGGAGTCGGGGGGCAGGCTGAAAGTTCAGTACTACCCGTCGATGCAGCTCGGCGGCAAACCGCCGCAGTTGATGGATCAGGTCAAGGATGGCGTGGTCGATATGATCTTCAGCCTGCCGGGCTATACGGCCGGACGTTTCCCGAAGCTGGAGGTGTTTGAACTGCCGCTGGTTCACACCAATCCGCTGGCGACGACGCTGGCGATCCAGGATTTCCAGAAGAAGCATCTTCAGGATGAGTTCAAGGATTACAAGGTCCTGCTGCTGAACTGCCATGCGGGCTCGATGTTCATGACCAAGAAGCCGATCCGGCGGCTCAAGGATATCCGCGGCATGAAAATCCGGACCGCGACGCGGGCCGGTGGCTGGTTGCTTGCAGAGCTCGGCGCAATTCCAATCGGCGCGCCTCTGCCGGCGATTCCGCAGATGCTGTCCAAGGGCGTCATCAGCGGTGCCATGCTGCCCTTCGAAATTGCTCCCGCCGTCAAGATGCAGGAGCTGGTCAGCCATTTCACGACGCTTGAAGGCAAACAGCCGCGGATGAACACCTCGACCTTCGCCTTCCTGATGAACAAGGCGAGCTACGCCAAGCTGCCCGCCGATCTGAAGAAGGTGATCGACAATAATTCGGGCGACAATATCGCCCGTATGGCCGCCGAGAATTGGGCGGCAATCGAGATTCCGGGCCGTAAGGTCATGGCGTCGAAAAAGAAGAACAAGTTCCATACGTTGCCGGCAGCCGATGTTGCCAAGATGCATAAGGCGGCAAAGCCGGTTATTGCCCGCTGGCTGAAGGAGATGAAGGCGCGCGGGATAGACGGTGCTACATTGCTCGCCGACGCGCGTTCGTTGGTCGCCAAGTACACCAAATAAGAGGTTAATGGCTCTGGCAACGCGCTACCGTCAGGCCTGATTCCATGTCAGAGATAGACGATGTTGAGGCCCGGCCCACCGATCCGGTGGGCCGGGTTCTTTATAAAATAACCCACGCGTTGACATTGTTCGGCGGGTTTGTGCTGTGCGCCATGGGCGCCCTTACGACGATCAGCGTCACGGGACGCTATTTTTTCGATGCACCGATAACCGGTGATTTTGAAATAATTGCCATTGGCACGGGGGTCGGCGTTTTTGCGTTTCTACCTCACTGCCAGCTCATGCGCGAAAACGTGATCGTTGATTTCTTTCTGAGCGGCACCTCACGCCGATGTCAGGCATTTTTCGATACCATCGGTAATCTGACCTATGCCCTGATTATGACGCTGATGGCGTGGCGGCTGCCGATCGGCGGGATGGATATCTACAAAACCAGCCAGTCAACATTGATCCTCGGCATTCCCCAATGGTCGACCTTTCCGTTGGCGATCCTGTGTCTCTTCATCCTGCTGGCGGTGTGTGTTTACACCACCATCCGCAGCTTCAATGAAATGCGCCTTGGCAGGACGCTATAGAGCATGACCGGTCTTGAATTGGGTGGTGTTGGTTTTTTGGTTCTGCTGGCGTTGCTGGCAATCCGCATTCCGATCGGTGTTGCGATGCTGGCTGTCGGAATTGTGGGGTACGGGATCATTGCCGGTGTCGATGCGCTGCTGTCCTATCTAAAGACAGAAATGTACTGGCGCTTTACGACCTATGATCTTTCGGTCGTGCCGCTTTTCGTCCTGATGGGAAATTTTGCGGCCAAGGCAGGGCTCAGCCAGGCACTGTTCCGGGCCGCCAATGTCTGGCTCGGTCATTTCCGCGGCGGCATCGCCATGGCGGCGATTGGCGGCTGTGCCGGGTTTGGCGCGATTGCGGGATCGTCACTCGCCACCGCGGCGACCATGGGCCAGGTCGCGTTGCCGGAATTGAAGCGCTACAATTATTCTGGTGCGCTTGCGACCGGGACCCTTGCTGCAGGCGGAACGCTCGGCATCCTGATCCCGCCCTCGGTCGTTCTCATCATCTATGCGATCATCGTCGAGGCCAACATCGTCACGCTGTTCCAGGCGGCGTTCATTCCCGGCATTCTGGCCGCTCTCGGCTATATTGCGACAATCGCCATTGTGGTGCGGATCAGCCCGGAAGCCGGCCCGGCGGGCGACCGCGCCACCCGCGCTGAAAAATGGTCCGCGATCCTCGATATATGGCCGGTGCTTGGCATATTTCTTCTGGTAATGGGCGGGATTTATCTCGGCCTGTTTACCCCCAGCGAAGGCGCCGCGGTGGGGGTTGTCGGAACCTTTTTTATCGCCATCACGCGGGGAAAAATGCGCTGGGAGGGGTTTTCCAAGGCCCTGATTTCAACCGCCAATACAACGGCGCTGATCTTTTTGATCCTGCTGGGCGCGGCAGTCTTCAACGCCTTTCTGGGGTTTTCGAACCTGCCGCTTGCGACCGCGGATTTCTTCAAGAATTCCGGCTTTGCCCCGATGACAGTTCTGCTCGGTATGGTCCTGCTGTTCATCCTGCTGGGCTTTGTGATGG
>JBLHKG010000375.1:0-3567 GCA_047619835.1 Alphaproteobacteria bacterium | reverse complement strand
GTCGGCACGCCGGTGACGCCGTATTCGCGCGACTTTGCCCAATCGGAATCTATTGCATCGCTGAAGCTCCGTTCGGTCAGGACTTTTCGGGCCTCATCGCCGGACAGGCCGGACGCTTCGGCCAGCTCAACCAGGACATCGGCATCGCCGACATTGCGGGCATCGACGAAATAGGCACGGTAGATCGCATCGTGCAGTGCTTCGCCGCCTTCCTGCGTGTCGGCCCATTTGCCAAGTTCCTGGGCGAGCCGGCTGTTATAGGTATGGGTTCGCTTGCCGTAGGGCAGCCCCTCGCCATCCATCAGCCCCTTCATGCGCTGATACATCTGTTCGGGGTCGACATCACGCCCGGCATAAAGCTCGGCCATCGATTTTCCCTCGACAGGCGTTTCCGGGTGCAGCGGGAAATGCACCATGACGGCGTTGATGTTGAAAGTCCGTTTCACTTTTTCAATACGCACGGTACTGAGATAGCACCACGGTCAAACGTAGTCGGTGAAGATCTCGAATGTGACGGGGTCGGCCATTGGATCAATCCTGTGCTGGTTTGCTTGATTTAATCTTAGCCCAAAATCCGCTTAAGGGGAATCAGCCCGATCCGGTCTTGCCACAGAGCGGGCGGCTGCCGGAATGTCGAGCACAGTTTCTGAGTATCGCAGCGTACTCGGTGCTTACGCCTGTGCCGCGTCGAGAATATCCTGCGGCGTTTCGGTGACAATCTCGGCATAGATCGGCACGAACGGGCCGCTATCGACCAGCGCCACGAATTCGGGCGCCATTGCGACCATCTGAACGCGGATTTCCTTGTGGATCTCGATGTCGCGCCATTCGCCGATCAGGTAGAAATGGTCCTCGTCTTCGACATCGCGGCACAGCACCCCGTCCTTTACCTGGGCCGATGATTTATGCATCGGGTTGTCGTCGGAATAATCGAATTCATTGAACAGCCTGATGAAGTCGTCTCCGCTGCCCGGCTTCACCCGAAAATCGTAAATATGAAAATAGTTTCCCAACTTGGCCAGTGGTTCGAGCGCCATCGTTCGTCTCCCCTATTTCGTCTATGTTGCCGCGATCCTGACCAACCGTAACGCCCTCGCCGCAGTCATTCAATGTGGCTAGACTTCCGGGAAATGTAACGGGAGGCAGTGATGATCGTCGATATCTATACCCATATCTTTCCCAAGGTGGCCTACGAGAGAATGATCGAGATGTCTCCGGGCCTCGGCAATATCGGCAAACGTCTGACCAACGTGACCTATCTGCACGACCTTGAAGGGCGGTTTCGTGAAATGGATGCGTTTGGCGATTACTGCCAGATCATCTCGCTGCCGAACCCGCCGTTTGAAGACGTCACGACTCCCGAACAGGGGACCGAGCTCACGCGGATCGCCAACGATGCGATGGCCGAGATGGTGCAGAAGCATCCCGATCGGTTCCCCGCCTTTGTGGCGTCGGTGGCTATGCACGACATGGATGGAGCGCTGGCTGAGATCGACCGCGCAGTTAATGATCTTGGCGCTAAAGGCGTTCAGGTTTTCACTAATGTCGCGGGGCGTCCCCTCGACGATCCCAAATTCGATCCGCTGTTCAAGAAGATGTGGGAGTATGGCCTGCCGGTCTGGATGCACCCGGTGCGAACCTCCGCTGAATCGGATTATGCGTCGGAGCAGATATCGCGTTTCGAGACCTGGACCATCATGGGCTGGCCCTACGCCACCTCGGTCGCAATGATCCGGCTGGTCGTCACCGGGCTGTTCGATCGCTATCCCGGCATCAAGATCATTACGCATCATATGGGCGGTAATATCCCGTTCCATGAGGGCCGGGTGGAAAATGCCTTCGCGGTTATGGGAAGGCGTACGGTGGATGAGGATTATATGGCCCTCAAAAACAAGCTGCTGCGGCCGGCAATTGATTATTTCCGGATGTTCTATGGTGACATGGCGATGCATGGCGCGGTCGGGCCGCTGCGCTGTGGGCTGGAATTTTTCACGCCGAACAATGTGGTGTTTGCTTCCGATGCCCCCTTCGCCTCGATCAATAAATGCATTCATGCCGCCGAACGGCTGGAACTCGATCCCGAGACAAAGAAGAAGATTTATAGCGGCAATGCGGGACGGCTGATGAAAATGTCATTTGACTGAGCGGCTTTCGGAAATTGGCGGTATCATGGATAATCGATCTACGATGACAGACCAGGCAGATTTTCGCTGGCCCGATGAGGGGCTGACCCATATACCGGACTGGATTTATACGTCCGATGAAATCTATGCGCGCGAGCGCGAGAGGATTTTTCTCGGGCCGAGCTGGAACTTTATCGCGCTTGACGCCGAGCTGCCCAATCCCGGTGATTTCAAACGGTCCTATATCGGCGATGTGCCGATCATCGTAACGCGCGATACCGACGGCCAGATCCACGCCTTTGAAAACCGCTGCGCCCATCGCGGGCTGGAATTCTGCCGGAAACTGCGTGGCAACGCGTCTGAGTTTATCTGCCCCTATCACCAATGGACCTACGACCTGACAGGCAAGCTGATGGCTGTGCCGTTTCGACGCGGTGACAGGGGCAAGGGCGGCATGCCGGCCGATTTTGATATGGCGGATCACCGCCCGAAGAAACTCAATATTTCGATTCGCCATGGCGTCGTGTTTGGCAGCTTCTCGGATAGTGTTGAGCCGCTTGAGGAATATCTCGGCAAGGAAACCCTCGAACATTTCGACGTGGTCTTTGCCGGGCGCAAGCTGAAGGTGCTGGGATTTTATCGCAACCGGCTCAACGGCAACTGGAAGCTCTATCACGAGAATCTCAAGGATCCGTACCACGCGACCCTGCTGCATGTTTACCTGGCGACCTTCCGGCTCATGGTCGCCGGGCAGAAATCGGCGATGTTCGTTAGTGGAAAGGGCCGTCACGCCACGGCCGCCTCCGCCAAGGACGACAGCGCCGAAATCCCAGTGGAGACCGCCGACGAGATGCGCAACGCCTTTCGCGAAGACATGGTGTTGGAGGATCCGGAATTCATCAAGTTTGTGCCGGAGTTCGATAGCCCGTGGACGGTCACCATGCAGACCATCTGGCCCAATCTGATCGTCCAGCGGGAACTTAATACGCTGGGTATCCGCCATATCGTGCCGCGTGGACCGAACGCGATGGATATGTACTGGACCATGTTCGGCTATGAGGACGACGATGCGGAAATGACCCGCCATCGCCTGAAGCAGGGTAATCTGATGGGCCCCAGCGGCTATCTGGGGGTCGATGACAATGAAGCGATCCGCTTTGTGCAGGACGGTCTGCGCCGCTCGGTAACAGACAGAGGGATCGTTATGCTCGATCCCAAAAACGAAGGCGGCACGGACACGCTGATTTCCGAGGCCTCGATCCGGTCGCTCTATCGCCATTACCGCGAGGTGATGAGCCTGTGACGAGCAATCTGTCGCCAGCCCAATCGCGTGAGCTCCGTCTGGAGATAGAAGAGTTCAACACCGAGTACGCCCGCACCCTCGATGCCGGCGATGTCGAGGGATGGGCCGACTACTTCGTGGAGGACGGGTTTTACCGCGTCA
>JBLHKG010000374.1:0-3574 GCA_047619835.1 Alphaproteobacteria bacterium | reverse complement strand
CTTTCGCCATGCACCCCGATCTCACCTATGAGGTCATGCGGGAACTGCGCGCGGCCACGCACAAGCCGCTCTGGGCCAAACTGACGCCGAATGTCGGCGACATTGTCGAGATAGCCGAAGCGGCGGAAAAAGGCGGCGCCGATGCGCTGGTCGTGGCGAATGCCATCCTCGCCATGACCATTGATACGCATACGCTGCGTCCTACGCTCGGCAGCATCATGGGGGGGCTTTCCGGGCCGCCGGTCAAGCCGATCATTTTGCGGATGGTCTATCAATGCGCGAAGGCGGTTTCTATACCGATTATTGGCGTCGGCGGAATCTCAAATGCCGAGGACGTTGTTCAGTACATGGCGGCTGGTGCCCGTGCGGTGCAGGTAGGCACCGCGAGTTTCATCCGGCCGAATGCGATGGCAGGAATTCTGGAGGACCTTTCCTCCTGGTGTGACAGCCACGGTTACAAAGACATCAACGATCTGGTCGGCGCAGTGCGCGATGACGATCTCGACACGGATATATTGGAGGCGGTTCGATGAATACACGAATCCACGATTTCCCCGGTCAGCGATTACTGGATAAGGCGGCGCGTAAAGCGCTCGCCACACGCATGTTTGACGATTTACGCGATATGAGCCGGGATGGTCCCGGCATCAGCCGCGCGACCTATGGTCCCGGTGAAACCGCGGCAATGGAATATTGTGCGGGAATTGCGCGGGAAGAAGGACTTGCGGTGCGCTATGACGCGGCCGCCAATCTCGTTATCGAGCTTGTGGGAAAAGATCCGGATGCCCCCTGTATCGTCTGCGGCTCGCATCTTGATTCTGTGCCGCAAGGGGGAAATTACGATGGCGCGGCGGGTGTTATTGCCGGCCTGCTTGCCGTGATACGCCTGAAGCGGGCGGGAATCATCCCGGAGCGGACCATTCGTGTCATGGCGTTGCGCGGCGAGGAAAGCGCCTGGTTCGGACTGTGTTATCTGGGTTCGAGCGCCCTGTTCGGTGGTCTCGCCGCCGATGACCTGGAACGGCCGCACCGCTCCGAGGACAAAACGCTTGGCGCCTTCATGAAGGATTGTGGTGCCGAAATCGATCGTATTTCGGGTGGTGAGAAACTGATTGCCGACGATGAAATCGGCGCCTATCTGGAACTCCATATTGAACAGGGCCCGGTGATGGTCGCGCGCGATTGGCCGGTGGCCATTGTGACGGGCCTTCGCGGCAACATCCGTCATGGGGACATACGATGCCTGGGCGAAGCGGGACATGCCGGCGCGGTGCCGCGCTGGTTGCGCCATGATGCCGTGCTGGCGACCGCCAATCTGCTCGGGCGGCTTGACGAGCACTGGCGGGTCCTGCTCGAGCGCGGCCTCGATCTGGTGTTGACTGCCGGGATCCTGACAACCAAGCCGGAAGATCATGCGATGTCGCGGATTCCCGGAGAATGCGGATTCAGCCTGGAAACACGAAGCCAGTCGATTGAAACGCTTGAGACATTCTATCAACTCATGCGCAGTGAGGCCGATTCAGTATGCCGTGAGCGAGGGGTAACTTTCGAATTCGACCGTCGCTCGCTTTCGTCGCCCGCGTTGATGGACAAGGGCTGGATCGATCACCTGTTGGCGACATGCGAACAATTATCTCTTCCGGCAGAGACGATACCCAGTGGGGCAGGGCATGACGCGGCGGTGTTCGCCAATGCCGGTATTCCATCGGCCATGATCTTCGTCCGCAACGAACACGGGTCGCACAATCCGCATGAAGCAATGGAAATAGACGATTTCCTGTGCGGTGCCGATGTGCTTTATGAAGCCATCCTGAACCCGCCAGTTTGAGCTCTCCGTGACCGAACCTGCCGACACCATCACGATACGCAAACCAGACGACTGGCATTTACATCTGCGCGACGGACCGATGATGCAAGCGGTCCTGCCCTATACGGCCGCTCAGTTCGGTCGCGCCATTGTCATGCCCAACCTGTCGCCGCCGGTCATTACCGTGGCCGATGCCATCGCCTATCGGCAACGGATTATCGCGGCTCTGCCAACCGGCGTTGATTTTGAACCGTTGATGACCTGCTACCTGACCGACACCACCGATCCGGACGAGGTGGCGAGCGGCTTTGCCGACGGGGTTTTTGCAGCAGTGAAGCTTTACCCGGCACGCGCGACCACCAATTCCGATTATGGCGTAACAGCATGGGAGAATGTCCGCCCGGTGCTGGCCCGAATGGAAAAAATTGGCATGCCGCTGCTGGTTCATGGCGAAGAAGCCGATCCGGATATCGACATTTTTGACCGTGAGGCAATGTTTATCGAACGCGTGCTGTCCTGGGTGATTTCGGATTATCCTGAACTCAAGCTGGTGCTGGAACATATTACGACCGCAGACGGCGCCGATTTCGTCCGTGAGTCCGGCTCCAACATCGCGGCAACGGTGACACCGCATCATCTGATGCTGAACCGTAACGATCTGCTCGCGGGGGGGATCCGGCCACATCATTACTGTCTCCCCATTGTAAAACGCGAACGCCATCGTCAGGCGTTGCGCGGCGCGGTTGGGTCGGGTGACGCCTCGTTCTTTCTTGGCACAGATTCGGCGCCCCATCCGGTTGGCGACAAGGAATCCGACTGCGGATGCGCCGGCATTTTCAACGCACCGGCGGCGATGGAAGTTTATGCACAGGCATTTGACGAGATCGGCGCGCTGGACCGCTTGGAGGGCTTTGCCTCGCTCAACGGACCTGCATTCTATGGGCGTGAACCGAACAGCAAAATGATCACGCTTCGGCGGTCACCTTTTCGCGTGATTGAGCAGGTTAACCTGGCAGAAAATATCTCGATCCGACCGTTTTATGCGGGGGAAGAACTACCCTGGAGCCTTGTTACCGTCTGAATGGGACTCCACATTGTTTCCGCTTGATCCAGTCGATATAAACTCCAACTGGATCATCGGCTGCGTTGCGCAGGCGGGCAACACGACAGGAGACGAATGACATGGCCGTTGGTGGCGCATTCCCAGACAAAGAAATTATCGCTGAGCTGACGGCAAAAATGCTGCTGGAAGTGGAAGCGGTTCATTTTAACGCTGAAAAGCCATATATTTTCACGTCGGGCTGGGCAAGTCCGGTCTATATCGACTGCCGCAAGTTGATTTCCTATCCGAGGCTGCGCCAGACCATCATCGATTTCGGCGCTTCAATTATTCTCCGCGATGCCGGTTTTGAGCAGTTTGACTCCGTGGCGGGCGGCGAGACGGCGGGCATTCCGTTTGCGGCCTGGATGGCCGATCGGCTTATGCTGCCGATGCAGTATGTTCGCAAGCAGCCCAAAGGATTTGGCCGCGATGCGCAGATCGAAGGTGAACTGAAAGAAGGCGAGCGCGTGCTGCTGGTCGAGGATCTGACGACCGACGGGCGCAGCAAGATCAATTTTTGTCAGGCGTTGCGCTCAGCCGGTGCGGTGGTGGAGCATGTCTTCGTAGTTTTCCATTATGATATTTTCCCCGAAACCAAAACGGTGATGTCCGATATGGGCGTGACCCTTCACGCGCTGGCGACCTGGTGGGACGTTCTCAAGGTC
>JBLHKG010000373.1:0-3579 GCA_047619835.1 Alphaproteobacteria bacterium | reverse complement strand
CATATGCTGCCACAATGGCCTCCCCATCAGAAAACGCTTTTGCGCTGTACCGACGGCTGACGGACCCGCTCGCCCGTCTGGTCATCCGTATCGGTTACAAAATCCTGTGCATCTATTGGCGTCAACGGAAGATCAAAAAAATTGGTGTCGGGGTTCTGATCCACCATAACGGGCAGGTGCTGACCGTCAGACATTCCTACCGACCGGAATACACCATTCCGGGAGGCGGAATAGGAAAGGCCGAAACGCCGGCGGTGGCCGCGGCCCGCGAACTCTGCGAAGAGCTGTCCCTTCAGGTCGCTCCGGAGGATCTGGTCTATGTGACGCAGATGCGGAACACCCATTTAATGGAGCTGCATCTGACGGAACGACCTGACATCCAGATCGATAACCGGGAGATCATTGAGGCGATTTTTCTGTCGCCGGAAGAAGCAATCCGCCGTAACCCCAATTTTCGGCTCTTTCTCGAAGCCCAATAAACCGCGCTTTGCACCATGGCCAAGCACCGCAAATTCATGGTTCTATAGCGCAGGATTCTATCCCGGTTCGAAGGAAGATACCCATGAGTTTTGGCATTGGACAGCCGGTCACCCGGACCGAAGACCCGCGCCTCCTCACCGGGCGCGGCAGCTTCGTCGATAATCTGAATCTGCCTAACCAGGCCTATGCCGAGGTGGTCTTTTCGACTGTCGCCCATGCCGATATCAAATCAATCGACACCGCAGCCGCCGAGGCCGCCCCCGGCGTCATCGCCGTCCTGACGGGAACACAGGCAGACGAGGACAATCTCGGCGACCTGCCCGCCCTCTTCATGCCCGAAGACATGGGGGGACCACCCGGTTACCGGACAATGAAACCTGTGATGGTGCGAACACGCGTCCGCCATGTCGGCGAGCGCGTCGCCTTGGTCATTGCGGAAACTGCCGCCCAGGCAGAAGAAGCGGCTGAGCTGATATTGATCGATTACGACATTTTGCCTGCGGTGATCCGGGCCACGGACGCCGTCAAGGAGGGCGCGCCGCAGCTGTATGACGGAGCGGCGAACAATGTGTCCTTTACAATGCGTTTCGGCGATGAGGCAGCGACCAATGCCGCCTTCGCCACCGCGCATCACATCACGACGCTCTCGCTGCATAACAACCGGCTCGCCACCAACGCGATGGAACCACGCACCTCCATCGGCCACTACAGCGCCGCTGATGACAGCTACACGCTTTATGCCAGCCTGCAGAACCCGCACGGCACACGCTCAACGCTGGCGCAGGACATTTTCCATGAACCGGAGGCCAAATTCCGCGTCGTCGCCCGCGATGTCGGCGGCGGGTTCGGGCTCAAGGGCGGCACCCATGCCGAAGATGCGCTGGTGGTCTGGGCCTCGAAGCGTGTCGGGCGACCGGTCAAATGGACCGGCAGCCGCTCGGCTTCCTTTCTGGGCGACGATCAGGCCCGCGATCAAACCGTCACCGGCGAGCTGGCGCTCGACACGGACGGAAAATTTCTCGGGCTGAGGGTTCGCTCGCTCTATAACGCCGGCGCCTATATTGTTGGCTCGGCCTGCGTCCCGATCATATTTTCGCTGCGGCTGGCGCCGTCGGCTTATGTCATTCCAGCGGTGGATGCGCTCGCGCGCATGGTGCTGACCAATACCCCGCCGACCACACCCTATCGCGGGGCCGGACGGCCCGAGGCGATCTATCTGATCGAACGGCTGATCGACAAGGCGGCCCGCGAGACCGGGATCGACAGGATCGCGCTGCGTCAGCGCAATTTCATCCCGCCCGATGCAATGCCCTACTCTACACAGGGCCATTTCACATACGATTCCGGCGAATTTGCCACCACGATGGAGAAGACCCTCGCGCTCGCCGACATCGACGGTTTCGAGGCCCGCCGGGAGACAAGCGAGAAATCCGGCAAGCGGCGCGGGCTTGGCATTTCCTATTACATCGAGGATAGCGGCAATTTTAACGAACGGATGGTGCTGCGCTTCGATCCGTCGGGCTCGCTGACCATCCATGCCGGCACATTTTCTCACGGACAAGGGCATCAAACCGTCTATGCGCAGATGGTTTCCGACTGGCTCGGCATCGAGTTCGACCAGATTCGCCTCGAACAGGGCGATACCGCCCAGATCGGATTTGGCCGCGGCACCTACGCGTCACGCTCGATGACGGTCGGCGGCAGCGCGCTCCGCAAGGCCGCCGACGACGTGATCGAAACCGGGCGCAAATTTGCCGCCCATATACTGGAAGCCGCGGCGGACGACATTGAGTTCAAAGACGGGGTTTTCGTCGTCGCCGGAACTGATAAATCAATACCGCTGGTGCAGGTCGCTCGCGCGTCATTCCGCCCGATGGGCAATCCGATCGAGCTCGGCATCGGGCTTGAGGGCATCGGCGCTTTCGCCGCCAACAGCCCGAGCTTTCCCAACGGATGCCATATCTGCGAGGTCGAAATCGACCCGGAAACCGGAATCGTAAAACTCGACCGTTATGCCGTGGTTGACGATATCGGCCTCGTGCTGAACCCATTGCTGGCGGAGGGACAGATCCATGGCGGCATCGTGCAGGGGGTCGGTCAGGCGCTCCATGAACATGTCATTCACGACGATGACGGTCAGCTGCTGACCGGCAGCTACATGGATTACAACATGCCGAAGGCGGATGACGTGCCGTTCTTCGCCAGCGAAATGCACGAGGTACTATGCAAGACCAACCCCATCGGCGTAAAAGGCTGCGGCGAAGGCGGGACAGTCGGCGCGACACCGGCGGTAATGAGCGCGATCCTCGATGCCCTTGCGCCGCTCGGCGTCGACGATCTGGCGATGCCGGCAACACCCAACACAGTCTGGAAAGCCATCCAAAATGCCATCTGACAAACAACTTGAAGACATTGAACAGCCCGAAGGCCTCGGCAACCGGGAGATCGGCTGGGGCAGCGACGTGCTGGCGGAAACGCTCAACCGCATGGGCTTTCCCTATATCGCGCTAACCCCGGGGGCGAGCTATCGCGGGCTGCATGACAGCCTGGTGAATTATCTCGGCAATCAGGACCCCAAGATGCTGCTCTCGCTGCATGAGGAATGCGCGGTGGCGATTGCCCATGGCTACGCCAAGGCGTCCGACAAACCAATGGCGGTCGCGATCCATGCCAATGTCGGGCTGATGCATTCGGTGATGGCGATTTACAACGCGTGGTGCGACCGCGCGCCGATGTTCATCATAGGGGCAACGGGCTCTGTCGATGCGCCGGAACGGCGGCACTGGATCGAATGGATTCATACCTCGCGCGATCAGGCCGCGATGGTGCGCCCGTTCCTCAAATGGGACGATCAGCCGTCATCGGTGCGCGGCACCACCGAGGCCTTCCTGCGCGCCTTCCAGATGTGCCAGACGCCGCCCTGCGGGCCGACCTATGTCTGCCTCGACGTGCCGCCGCAGGAAGAACCGGTGGGTGACAACCCTTTCCTGCCAGACCTCGCCCGCTATCAGCCGCCCCCCCTGCCGCCGATCACCCCGGACGCGGTGAAACAGGCGAAGGACATGCTGGTCGGCGCAAAGAAACCGATGATCCTCGCCG
>JBLHKG010000372.1:0-3580 GCA_047619835.1 Alphaproteobacteria bacterium | reverse complement strand
CGCGGATCGATCGCGTGCTCGGGGCATGACACCCTCCGTTATGGCGGCAATACCTCCTGTCTGGAGGTTCGTTGTGGAAAGCGCCTGCTGGTGTTCGATGCAGGAACCGGCGCCCGCCTGCTGGGCCAGGCATTGCCGGCGGAGCCGCTCGATTTCGACCATTTCTTTTCCCATACCCATTTCGATCATATCGCCGGGCTGCCATTTTTTGTGCCCTATTACCGCGCGGGAAGCAGCATCCGGATTCGCACCGGACATCTTTCCCCGCCACACACGATGGAATCAACGTTGCGGCTGGCCATGTCGGCGCCGCTTTTTCCGGTGCCTTTCGATGTGTTCCACGCGGATACCACGTTCCACGATTTCACCGCCGGCGACACGCTGGATCTCGGCGACGGGATTGAGGTCTGCACCGCACGACTCAACCATCCCAACGGCGCGAGCGGGTATCGGGTGTGCTATCAGGGAAAATCGATCTGCTACGTCACCGATACCGAACATAAGCCGGGCGAGCCCGACCAGAACATTCTGGGGCTGATCGAGGGCGCCGACATCGTGGTCTATGATTCCACCTATAACGACGCCGAGTTTCCGACCTATGTCGGGTGGGGCCATTCGACCTGGCAGGAAGGCGTGCGGCTTGCCGAGGCGGCCAATGTCGGGCGATTGGTTATCTTCCACCATGAACCCGGCCGCAGCGACGACGCGCTGGATGCGGTCGCCATTGAGGCAAAGGCGATGTTCGCCGGCGCGGAAGTGGCGCGTGAGGGCGACACGCTGAGGCCATGAGCCGGGCGGAAAAATCGGCATCGGCATCGGGGACGGCATCGGCATCGGCGACCGCGACGGAAGCCGCGCCGCCGCCGGCAGCCTCCATCGCCGATAACCAGTTACCCGCACGCGTACGTAACGCCATCCACGACCAGCAGGATGCCAGTGAGCTGCTGATCTGCTGGGTTCAGCTCGCCGTGGTGGCTTTGTTCGGCTCGCTTTACCTGGTCTCGCCCAAGACCCTCCCCGAAGGCGCTGAATTTGCACCGGTGCCCTGGGTGCTTGGGTTTTATCTGATTTTCACACTGATACGGCTCGCCGCCGCCTGGCGCGGTCGCGCGAAGCACTGGCTGCTCTATCTCTCGGTCGTGATCGATATGGGGTTGCTGTTCGCGCTGATCTGGAGCTTCCACCTTCAATATATGCAGCCCGCCGCGTTCTATCTGAAAGCGCCGACGCTGCTCTATGTGTTCATCTTTATCGCCCTCAGGGCGCTGCGGTTCGAAGCGCGGTTTGTCGTCTTTTCCGGCGTGGTCGCGGCCCTTGGATGGTCGTTGATGGCGCTTTATGCCATCGCCGACACCGAGGGGATGAAGCTGATCACCCGCGACTATGTCCTCTATCTCACCTCCAACCATGTGCTGATCGGCGCCGAGATCGATAAAATCGTCTCCATCCTGACGGTCACCGCGATCATCGCGGTCGCCATCGGCCGGGCGCGCAAACTGCTGGTGCGCGCGGTCGCGGAAGGCGCCGCCGCCCACGAGCTGTCGCGTTTCTTCGACCCAGAAATCGCCCACCGGATCACCGCCGCCGAACAGGAAGCCCATGTCGGCGAGGGCGAGGCGCGCAACGCCGCGATCCTGTTCTGCGACATCAGGGGGTTTACGGTGTTCGCCAAATCGGTCGAGCCGGCGACCCTGATGCGGGCGCTCGCCGATTACCAGTCGCGCATCGTGCCGGTGATCCAGCGCCATGGCGGCTCAATCGATAAATTCATCGGCGACGGCATCATGGCGACGTTCGGCGCGTCAAAGCCAAGCGACCGCTATGCCGCCGATGCACTGCGCGCCATCGACGACATCATGGAAACCGCCGCCGCGTGGGCCGCCGAACGCGAGGAAGCGGGCGTGCCCATCCTGCGCATCGGCGCAGCGGCTTCCGCCGGGCGCGTCATCGTCGGCGCGGTCGGCGACGAGACAAGGCTCGAATACACCGTGATCGGCGATGCGGTGAACCGCGCCGCCAAACTGGAAAAGCAGAACAAGACAGAACAGGTGCGCGCGCTGGTCGATGAAGCGACGTATCAAACGGCGATTGCGCAGGGGTATGCGCCGGCGGGCGACCGAGAGCGGCGGGGCGCCCGCGCGATCGAGGGCATCGACGCGCCGATCGATCTGGTGGTGATGGCGGGTTAGGGCTGGATTTCCCGGTTAGGTTGATTAATAATTTCATTGAGGGCGTGATTCTGGTATAATGATCCAGGCCCATCCGAGGTTCTTCATCCAGTCGATGGGCCATGAATGGACTTCCGGGGTGTCTTGGTCGGCGAAGGCCGACCATCCACGAGTTTTTGTTTTGCTGCTTCGTCGCATGGTGTCGGCGATGATCGCTGAATGGCGGGCGGCTGGGTTTACATCGTGACGAACCGACCGAACGGTACGCCGTATGTCGGCGTGACAGCCGATCTGCCGCGCCGCGCCCATGAACACCGCAGTGGGACCGTTGAAGGATTCTCGAAGAGATACGGTCTGACACGCATCGTTTACGCCGAGCGGCATGAGGATATTTGGAAGGCAATCCGACGGGAAAAGGCCATCAAGGGCTGGCGGCGCGCGTGGAAGGTCCGGCTCATCAATGGCGTCAATCCAGATTGGGACAATCTGTACGACAATTTGGCCTGACGCGTCACCTACTCACGCACAAACAAAAAACAAAAACGCGTGGATGGTCGGCCTGCGCCGACCAGGACGGTAAAATTTGCGATCCAGGTCCAAAAATTCGTGAAACCGTAAAATGCACGTAGGATCAATGCCGGGTAGCCGAATTACCCGGCCTGATCATCCGGCCTCCTCCCCCTCAACCAACGCCCACGCCCCATCGCCAACACGAGTCAGCCCGCCCGCCTGGCGCAGCTCATCCAGCGCCAGCACCACATCACGTCCGTCGCGCGAGCCCAGCGCGGCGCAGAGATCCTCGAATGTTTTCGGGCCGTCCTGCAACGCTTCCTTTGCTGTCGCAAAACGCCGGTTGGTGTCGTTGCGGGCGGGCGGCTCGGGCACGCTGAGTTCCATCGCGCCGCGCTTGCCGAACGGCAGGGTCAGATCGAACCCGGCCTTCGACATGACCTTGAGCCCGTCGAGCGACGGGTCGTGCGGCAATGTGCGATAGCCGGTGGCGACGATCAAATCGCGGTCGGGCTGGAACCGGGTCGCCATTGCCCAGTCGAGCTGTTCATCCGACATGACATCGATATCGTCGTCGACTACATAGACATTCTTGATATTGGCGAGCGAGCCATGCACCGCGGCAATCGCGTTGCGCGCCTCACCCGGCACCCGCTGGCGCAGGCTGACCCGCGCGTTCATCACGCCGGCGCCGGTCGCCGTGCAATAGACCGAGACCGGTTCGCGCACCGCGCTGGTCAGCGCGCCCCACAGCAGGGTCTCGCTGCGGCCGCAGGCGATCTGCGCCATGTCGGTCTTGCCCAGGCTATAGCCGCTGATCGTCACCGACTGGAACAGGGCATCGCGCCGCATGGTGATGGCGGTGAGGGTAAACACCGGGTTCTGCTTCATCACCCCGTAAT
>JBLHKG010000371.1:0-3582 GCA_047619835.1 Alphaproteobacteria bacterium | reverse complement strand
CCCCACGGCCAGGCAACGCCCTGAACCAGGCCGCGTTCCAGCGCCGAATATACGTCACCGGGAGAGATAACGATGACGGTCGCGCCCATCGCCTTCATGAACGCCTTGTATAGCCCGGTGCCACGTATCTTGACGCCCGTCAGATCGATGCCGGTTTTTTCACTCAGCTTGGGCTTGAACTTGGTGTAAACAAAGAATTTCTGGCCTTTGAAATGCGTCCAGGCGAGGATCCGGGCATTGAGGCCCTTGCCCCAGGCTTTCTGCATCATTGCATAGCCGCCATTCGCACGGATTTCGTCGATGCCCCGGTTATGGGCGCCAGGAAGACGCGCTGCAGCCAGCGCGCCGCCGTAATAGGCCGACGGGCAGAAAATGATGTCGACGAGGCCGCGCTTAAGGGCGTTGGCCTGCTGTTTGCGGGGCGTGACTTCCGGTCCACCGAGATATTTGATCGACGCGGGGCCCTTCGCCGCGTTAAGCGGTCCGACGAAAGCCGTGTGCAGCGCCTGAACATAGTCATGATTGCGCGGGAAACAGGCGATGGTCTTGAGCTCTTCCGCCGCCTGTGCCGGCAGGGAAAGAGCGACGAAACCGCCCACTACCGAGGCAATCGCGGCGGTGATTATGGTTTTGCGGATCATATTTCGTATCCTCCTCTATTGATGAAATTGAAAGGCGCTACATGCCCCTCCCTAAAGTTCTTTATTAAGGAATGTCCTCGAAAGAACCTCCTGCGCGTGATCGTTGCTGAAAATGCTTCATAAAACAAGCAATCTCATCAAATCCCCGAACATGACGACACCCCCACAAGCTTGACGCCCGAAAATTTTCGGTGAGAATCTTATGAGACCTCGGAACAATCATCACACATCACGCTAAACAGGAACCAACCGATGGAAATGCGACTGGTATCGAAGACATTAGGGGCCGAGATTTCCAAAATTGATCTGTCGCAGCCACTGCCCAGTGACGATCTCGCCCGTCTGCGGCAGAGCTGGCTCGACCATAAGGTGCTTGTGATCCGCGACGCGGATTTGTCAGAAGAAGATCAGGATCGATTTTGCCGTTATTTCGGTGATATCGCGGGATTGAAATCAAAAAATTCCAACTCGAAATTCCTGTTCGTGACCAACGAGGAAGATCCCGACAAAGCAACGGCGGTACAGCTTGGCGAGATGATGTTCCATATCGATCAGGCCTATGCGGAATCCCCGTGCAAGGCCTCCACACTCTATTCCATGGTGATCCCGGATGAAGGCGGTAATACCTGCTTTGCAGATTGTGAGGCGGCCTATGACGGGCTGGGCGATGACCTGAAAGCGAAGATAGAAGGCCGCTCCGCGCTCAACTATTTCAATTACGGCACAAATCCAAGCAGCCGGCCCGACGAGATCGACCCCGCTGCCCCGCAACACACCCATCCGATCATCCGCACCCATCCCGAAACCGGCCGCAAGGGGCTGTTCGTCAACCGGCTAATGACAATGCGGATCGAGGGCATGGACCGCGCCGAAAGCGATGGGCTGCTGGAACAGCTATTCGACCGGCTGGAGGCCCCGGGCAATGTCTATGAACATATCTGGCAGGTCGGCGATTTGGTGCTGTGGGACAATCGCTGCACCGCCCATGCACGGACCTGGTACGACCCGGCCAAGCGCCGCCTGCTGCGCCGGATGACGATCCTCGACGAGAATCCAGTGATTGCAGCTTAAAACCCTGGCCGCGTAACGCCTGCTACCGGCGTTCGCTGAGTTCGATCTCGTAGCCGTCGGGGTCGAGACAAAACGCCAGCCGGTTAGGAGAGCCCTCCCGCACCAACTCCGGCAGGGTGGTAAACTTGACCCCCGCCTCGAGCAGCTTGTCGGCCAGAACCTGTACGTCCGGCACACCCAGCGCCACATGGCCATATGTGTTGCCATGGACGAATTCCTCGGGCTGGTCATGTTCCTGAACGATTTCCAGCGCGTGGGTAGAATCCTCGTCATCGCCATAACCGACATAGGAAACTGTCTCGCCCCGCTCCGCGCTTTCGCGCCGGCGCATTTCGGTCATTCCCAAAAGATTGGTATAAAATTCAACCGATTGTTCGAGGTCTCTCACCCGGATCATCGTGTGCCGTATCCGCATTCCGCCAGCCATAGCCCTGTCTCCTGTTTTCTTCTGCGTGTGGTTCAATAGCGACAGTTTATAAACCGGGATGCAGCGGCGAAAGCCCGTTCTCACTTGATCTGCAAGGGAGAGTCCCCAAATCATAGGACAATGGACATTTCCGCTCTGATGACGCTGGCGCTCGGCGCCGCCTGGGCCAGCGGGCTCAACCTGTATGCCGCCGCGGCGACGCTGGGCATTCTGGGCGTCACCGGCCAGATCGATTTGCCGCCGGATATGCAGATTCTGACCCATCCGGCGATGATTGGCGTTGCGGCGGCGCTGTATTGTGTTGAATTTTTTACCGACAAGCTGCCGGGTATCGATTCCACCTGGGACGCCATCCACACCTTTATTCGGATACCTGCCGGCGCCGTGATGGCTGCGATGGCGATAGGCGAGGTCGGGTTCGGCGCTCAGGCGCTAGCCTTTCTTCTCGGCGGCGGCGTTGCCGCGGCAACCCACGCCGTAAAGGCCGGCAGTCGGGTGGTTATCAATACTTCGCCGGAGCCATTTTCCAATTGGGGCGCCTCCATTACCGAAGACGCTCTGGCGATCGGCGGGATCACACTGGCGGTGTTTTACCCCGTCGGCTTTCTGGTCCTGTTCGCCGGATTCGTAGCGTTTGCCATGTGGATCCTGCCGAAGATCATTCGCGGCATCAGGGGCCTGTGGCAGAGACTGCGCGGCACGAAACAGATAGCGCCACCGACCGGAGGAACGCCGCGATCCGATGACGGCCGGTTCAGCCTCCAGCCAGGTAAAGACGCGCCTCCGAAATAATTCAAAAATCCTTCCTCATCTTGCCGCACGATCTTGCCGCTGGGAGTGACCCGTCGTAGCGTAGCCCCAACAAAGCAACAAGAATTGGGGACGATCATGCCAGACGGCGCCATTGGACAACCGCTCCTTCGCAATGAAGACAACCGCTTGTTGACCGGCAAGGGACGCTTCAGCGACGATATGAACCTGGCCGGGCAGGCCTATGCGGTGATGGTGCGCTCGCCGCATGCCCACGCGCGGATCAAATCCATCGACAGCGACGCCGCCAAGGCGCATCCCGGCGTCCTCGACGTTTTGACCGGCGCCGACTGGCTCGCCGACGGCCTCGCGCCGATCCCGCACAGCCCCATCCCGTCAGGAGGCGACGGGCTCGGCATGACGCGTGAGGATTGGCAGAAAGTCTATATCGGACGCAACTACCCGCTGGCGCCGGAGCGTCCCCGATTTGCCGGCGAAGCCGTCGCGATGGTCATCGCCGAAACCGAAACCATCGCCCACGACGCGGCTGAACTGGTCGAGATCGACTATGAGCCGCTGCCCGCAATCACCGCGACCGCGGCCGCAGCGGCAGCAGATGCCCCAAAAGTCTGGGACGACATGGAGACCAATGTCTGCCTCGATTCGACATTCGGGGATTGCGAAAATACCGAC
>JBLHKG010000370.1:0-3587 GCA_047619835.1 Alphaproteobacteria bacterium | reverse complement strand
ACCTGTGCCTGGATCGACACATCGAGAGCCGAAACCGGTTCGTCACAGACGATAAAGCGCGGGTTCAACGACAGCGCCCGCGCAATCCCCACCCGCTGGCGCTGGCCACCACTCATCTCATGCGGATAGCGATCGGAAAATTTAGGGTTGAGCCCACACACGCTCAGCAGTTCTTTCACTCGATCGGAACGGCGTTTCGGATCGGGCTCAATGCCATGGACCTTCATCGGCTCGGCGATGATCTGGCCGATCTTCATACGCGGGTTAAGCGAGCTATAGGGATCCTGAAAAATGACCTGAATTTTTTGCCGCAGCGCGATTTTGCCTTGCTGGTCGAGCGTCGCAATATCGACGCCATCATACAGGATCTGGCCCTCGGTAATCTGCTCAAGCATTAAAAGGCAACGCCCGGTCGTGGTCTTGCCGCAGCCGGATTCTCCAACCAGCCCAAGGGTTTCGCCCGGCATGATATCGAAGCTGACGCCATCGACCGCCTTCACATTCGCAACGACCTTCTGAACGACCATTCCTTCGGTAACGGGAAAATATTTTTTGAGGCCACGCACCTGAATGAGCGGCTGTTCTGCCGCCGTAGAAGAGACTGGGTTCGGCGTGTTCACGAGACTTTCTCCGATAGCGACGTCAAATTGGAACGTTCCCAACAGGCCGATACATGTCCTTCGCCCACCGATTCAAGCGTCGGTATTGCGTCACTACATTTTGCCACCGCGAAACGGCAG
The DNA here is from genome assembly GCA_047619835.1 of Alphaproteobacteria bacterium. GTDB lineage: Bacteria > Pseudomonadota > Alphaproteobacteria > MPNO01 > UBA2964 > JAYOEY01. The sequence goes on along the minus strand of JBLHKG010000370.1, from coordinate 2,847 downwards.
CGCGGACGGAAAGCGCAACCGCCATCGAGCATCGTGAGATCCGGGGGCTGGCCGTCGATGGGAATGAGCCGTTCGCCGCGGCGTTGATCGATGCGCGGAACCGACGCGAGCAGACCGATCGTATAAGGGTGCCTCGGGTTGCCATAGACATCGGCGGCCAGGCCCCGTTCGACGATCTTGCCGGCGTACATCACATTTACCCGGTCGGCATAGCGTGCGACCACCCCGAGATTGTGAGTGATAATGACCAGGGCAACCCCGAGCCGCTTGGTCAGGTCCTTCATTAATTCCAGGATCTGTGCCTGGATGGTAACGTCGAGCGCTGTCGTCGGCTCGTCGGCAATAATCAGTTTAGGTTCGCAGGACAACGCCATTGCGATCATCACCCGTTGGCGCATGCCGCCGCTGAAATGATGAGGGTATTGGAGGAGCCGCCGTTCGGGTTCAGAAATACCGACCATGCCAAGCAATTCAACCGCCCTTGCCTGCGCCTGTTGCTCGTTCATCCCCAGATGATGGACCAGCGTTTCAGTAAGCTGCCTCCCGACGGTCAGCACCGGATTGAGCGAGGTCATCGGTTCCTGGAACACCATCGCGATATCGCGGCCCCGCACGCGGCGGATCTCAGCGTCAGAAAGGGTGAGAAGGTCCCTGCCCTGTAACAATATCCGCCCGCCGACGGTCCGGCCCGGCGGATCGGGGATCAGACGCAGTATCGAAAGCGCGCTGACCGACTTGCCGCAGCCGGACTCTCCTACAATAGCGACAGTTTCACCTTCGTCGACGGTATAGGAAATCCCGTCCACCGCTTTCACGGTACCTGCGGACGTGAAGAATTGCGTCTGCAGGTTTTCTACCTCTAGAAGCGTTGCCAATGAAGCCAAGCCCTTTTTTATCTCCCCGAATGCAAAACGGTAGGGAGCACGTCCGGCAGAGTCAATTGAAACAAACGGTCTGTGGCTATTTCTTGCAGTCCTCGCCGATTGGTTATTCAAACAGCGGCTACCCTTCAGGCACCGGCTGGGCGTCTAATATCGCGCTCAGCTCCTCGCCCCGGAATTCCCGTAACGGGCCGGTCGCCTGCCGGATCTCCTCGGGCGTCTGCGGAAACTTATCGCCCTCAACGGCGGCTGCCGGCTTTGCGACTGCAAACCTGTCGACAGAGATGGACCGCCCCCTCAGGCAGTGATGATCACGCCACTTTCGACCAGTCGATCTATTTCCTGCTCACCATAGCCATACAAGGCCAATACTTCCCGACTATGCTCGCCGAGGACCGGCGCGCCACGTCTGATGCCGGATGCGGCCGCCGAAAACTTTACTGGCGCGCCGATGGTCTCCACCTCACCAAGTCTGCTGTGAGAGGTTCGCACGACCATTTCCCGAGCCAGCGTCTGGGGATCGCGATGCATTTCCTCAATGCTCAGAATTGGACCGGCAGGCAGGCCGACAGCCTCCAGACGATCAAGCCATTGAGCGGTCGGCCGGGTCGCAAACACATCGTTCAACGCGGGAATAAGCGCGTCCAGATTGCGCATTCGCATTTCGTTGTCGATAAAACGGGGATCGGTCGCCAACGCCGGCGCATTCAGGGCATCGAGCAGTTTGAGCCAGTTGGTCTGGTTGGCGGCCCCCACATTGATCCAGCCGTCGCTGGTCGGGAAGGACTGGTAAGGAGCGTTCAACGGATGCGCGGATCCGAGAGGCCCCGGTGAATTTCCCGTTGCGAAGGCCATCGCCGATTGCCAGTAGGTGTGGACGATGCCAGCCTCGAACAACGAGGTATCTACCCTTTGGCCTTCGCCTGTCTTGAGCCGGTGGATATAGGCCGCCAGCACCCCATTGGCAGCCAGAATGCCAGCCGTAATGTCTGTTACCGGAGCGCCAATCTTGACGGGCGAACGCCCGGGCCCCTCGCCGGTAATGCTCATGAGTCCGCTCATGCCCTGGGCAATCAAGTCGAAACCGCCTCGATCGCGATAGGGCCCGGTACGACCGAAACCGGAGACCTCGCAGTAAATCAGCCCGGGATTATTCTGCCGCAGCGTCTCGTAACCAAGTCCGAGCCGCTCCATCGTGCCGCGCCGGTAGTTCTCGATCACCACATCCGCCGTGGCGAGCAACCGGCGCAGAATGGCTTTTCCGTCGTCGGTCTTGAGATCGACGGCGATGCCTCGCTTGTTCCGGTTTACGATCATGAAGGCGGCTGATTCGCCGTCGATATCGGGGGGAAGAAAACGGCGAGAATCATCGCCCCCGGGTACTTTCTCAACCTTGATTACATCGGCGCCCATGTCGGCAAGCATAAGGCCGCACACCGGGCCCGCCATGATGTGGGCGAGTTCAATGACGACGATCCCGTCAAGTGGCCCGGCGCTTTCGCTCGCCATCCCTACTTCCCCTGAAATTCAGGCGTCTTTTTGTCGAGAAAGGCCTGCCGCCCTACCCGGTAATCCTCGGTGTCATAGCAATCATAGATCTCGTCCAGCTCGACCGGCGTCAGGGGCTCCGGCTCCCTCAGACGCTGGGCGAATTTCTTATGCCAGCGCGCGACCAGCGGCGCCCCGGCTGCGATATTCCGGGCCGTACGATTGGTCTCTTCCTCCACCTCGGAATCGGCAACGATCCGGTTGACCAGGCCTTTTTCCTTTGCTTCCGCCGCCCCCATTATGCGCCCCTCGAACAGCATTTCGAGGGCAGCGGAGCGACCGATCAGATCGATCAGTAATCGGAGTTCAGGATAGCCGACAACCAGACCAAGCCGATTGATCGGGATGCCAAACCGGCTGGACTCGCCACAAATGCGCAAATCGCACGCGCCGGCAATTTCAAGGCCGCCCCCCACGC
>JBLHKG010000369.1:0-3594 GCA_047619835.1 Alphaproteobacteria bacterium | reverse complement strand
GCGAGCTGTTTGAAGTCAAGCTCAATGATTTTGACCTGATCATCTTCGATCGCTATCGGCGGCGGGGCGTGCTGCCGACCATCTATCTCGACAATATCGCGCGCTATGTCGAAAACGGCGGGGCAATTCTGGAAGCGTCAGGACCTGAATTCGCCAGCTCGGACACGCTGTTCCAGACGCCGTTGGGACGCGTGCTTCCCGGTCAGCCGACAGGCGTGGTGATGACCGGCGCGCTGCGCCCCCGCCTGACAGACAAGGGCGCGCGTCACACCATCACCGCCGATCTGCCGGGCGCAGGCATCGGCGAAGAGCTTCCCCGCTGGGGTCAGTGGTACCGCCAGGTCGAGGTTCAACGCCGCAACGGTATTACCCTGATGAACGGACGGGGGAACCGCCCCATCCTGCTGGTCGACCGCATTCAGAAGGGACGCGTCGCGCAGCTGGCCAGCGATCACATCTGGTTGTGGGCGCGGGGCCATGGCGGCGGCGGGCCACACGCCGAATTGCTGCGCCGCGTCGCACACTGGCTGATGAGGGAACCAGAGCTTGAGGAAAACAGCCTGCAGGCGCGCATGACCGGCAGCAAGCTGGCCATTATCAGGCGCAGCGTCGAGCCCGACGACACCCCTGTCGAGCTGACGTCTCCCTCCGGCAAAAAACAGATCATCAAATTGACCGAGGGCATCGGCGGCCGCGCCCGCGCAGTGGTTCCGGTTGGCGAGACCGGGATTTACCGGGTCCGCGACCAAAATCACAAGGCGCTGGCGGCGGTCGGCAACATCAATCCGCTGGAATTCTCGGACATGCGGACGACCGGTTCGCGTTTCGCCGCGCTGTCCAGCGCAACCGGGGGAGGCATCCACTGGATAGAGGACAGCGCCCCCGAACTGAGGCGTGTCCGCGCCGACCGCCTGACTGCCGGTGCCGGTTGGCTGGGTGTGGTCGATAACCGGAATTTCACGGTCCGCAATGTCCGCGAAGTGCCGCTGCTGCCGGGGCTTCTGGTCCTGCTGCTCGGGCTCGGCGCGCTGTTGCTCGCCTGGCGGGCTGAAGGGCGCTAGGGCGTGACCCAGTTAAAGAGAGCCAATATACCTTAAATTTATTTGCCTGTTTGAATGCGTACTTCTTTCGGCATGAAAAACAGATGATCCTGCCCGGGCGGGGCGGTGTTGTGGCATTTAGCGCAAAACGCCACGCTGTCGGTATTTCTGTCCCACGCATCGCCCAGCAGCGTACCGTCGGGACGAATCATCATATAAAGCCAATCTCCGGTTTTCGGATCGAATCCCTTTGGTTTCTTTTCCATCAAAAACAACGGGCCCGTTGCGACTACCCCGCCTGCCGTAACGGTAAAACTATCCTTTGCTATGATCGCGCCCGGCGGCATCTGTCCGACTTTCTCGTAGAGTTCATAACGCTTCGCCACGTTATTGGCATAGTTGTTGAGGAACCGTTCCCCGTGAACCGCCGAGCGATATGGCGCGGTCGTGTACCGGCGCCAGCCCTGATAGGCAAGCGTCACAGGGTCGCTGGACTGTCCGTACTGTCGGCGCATCGCATCGCGGATGGCCTGGTAGACGCTCTCGGCCCGCGCGCCGCTCAAGTTCGCCGGGTTGACGACCCTCGGATGCCCGGCAGCTAAACCCTTTTCCTGTGCGACGGGCCCCCTTATCGGCAGGATTGCGATGGCGCCGATCACCATAGTTACCGCGACTTTCACCGCGGCGACAAAGCCGTATTTCAACATGGCAGGAATTCCCTTACCAGCCGGCTGCAACCAGCAGCCATGGTCTGACAAGAAGCTAAGCACTCGCTGTCTGATGCAGAAATCAACAACCATCAAAAACCTGTGTCCCCGCCGTGAGGCACAAAAAAAGGGACAGGCGCCGGAGCCTGTCCCTTCTTCGTTTTTCCGGCGATCCGGCGCGGTTACATCAGATTGGGCAGCCAGAGCACGAGGCCCGGGAAGGCGATCATCAGCAGGATCAGGATGCTATCGCAGATCAGGAACGGAAACGCCGCCGCCGCCACCGTGAAGAGCTTGGTTCCCTTGGGCGCGACCCCCAGCATGACATAGAGCAGGAGACCAAACGGCGGGGTGGTGCCCGCCATCTCAAACGTCATCAGCACGAACAGGCCAAACCAGATCAGGTCGAACCCCAGCGTATTGGCAAGCGGGAAGAAGATCGGCACCGTGATCAGCATCATCGATGTCGCATCCATGAACATGCCGAGCGAGATCAGAATGACGAACATCAGGGCAAGAACGGTATATTTCGATACGTCAAAGCCGGTTGCCCATTCCAGCAGCCCGGCGCTGGCGCCGGAATAGGCCAGCAGCTGGCTGAACACGGTCGAGCTCATGATGATGAAGAACACCATCGCGCCGACCTTGACGGTCGCCTCCACCGATGTCCGGATCGAGGTGAAACTAAGCATGCGGAATGCCGCCGCCAGAATGATCACGCCCGCCACGCCAAAGGCGGCGGCCTCGGTCGGCGTCGCCCAGCCGAAGACGATAAAGCCCACCACCATAAAGACCACGAAACCCATCGGCAGGATATTGGTGCACACCAGCTTGATACGCTCGGCATTGGTAACTTTCGGCACGTCATAGGCGGGCGCCGCGCTCGGGTTCAACCAAATCTGGCCGCCGATCAGGATCGCATAGAGAATGGCCAGTATGAAGCCGGGGACAAAGCCCGCTATCAGCAGCCGGCCCACATCGATATTGGCGACGGACGCGAGCAGCACGCCGAGCGCCGACGGCGGAATGATCATCGCCAGCCCACCGGTGCCGAGAATTGGGCCCATCGACATGCGTTGGCTATAGCCGCGGCGCTGCATCTCCGGCACCATCAGGGAGCCCAGCATGGCGGTGTTGGCCATCGACGAGCCGGTCAGGGTCGAGAACATCGCACCCCCGGCCACCGTCAGGTAGCACAGCCGGCCGGGCAGCCGTCCAAACAACACGTCGAGCCCGTCAAACACCCTGATCGCAAGACCGGTATGGAAGAACAGGGCGCCCATCATGATGAACATGGGCACCGGCCCGAGCGTAAAGGTGGTGATCAGCGCCGTGGCGTTATCGACAATCTGCGGCAGACCGACCGCGCCCATGAAGATCATCACGCCGATGAGGTTGGTGGTAATAAAGGTCAGGGCAACGGGAACACCCAGCGCCATGAAGAAAATGACCAATCCGATGAGGGTGGCAAGCGCCCAGTACCATTCCATAACTACATCGCCTCCCGGACGTCAGTTCGATCACCGTACATATCGTCTATTCCGATCAGGAAGCGGAAGAATTCGACCGCAACGAAAAAGAAACAGACAGGTATCGGCAGAAACAGCGACCATAGCGGCAGGTCGATGCCCCGCACATCAAGCGTTTCGGCGTTCCACGCCTCAATCAACAGGCCAAACGCGTGATAACAGAAAATCGACGCCGATGTGATGCAGATTACATAGACCAGCTTTGCCACAAACCACTTGATTCGCGCCGGGAAGAACTGGGTGACCGCATCGATAAATACATGGCCCTTGATCCGTACCAGCCAAGGCGCCGCGAGCATGGTGAAATAGAGCAGGATG
>JBLHKG010000368.1:0-3600 GCA_047619835.1 Alphaproteobacteria bacterium | reverse complement strand
GCGGGTTGAGATCGATGCGCTTGTCCTGGATCTGGCCGTCCCAGCCGACCACCTGCAGCAGTTCAAGCTGTTCCGCGCCGGTGCTGGAGAACCAGTAGGCGTTGCCGTGCGGCATGGAGATGCCCTGGTTGACGCCGAACACGCCGAGTATTTCGTCTTCCGGGCCGTAAAACGTACATTCGCCCTTGAGCACCATGTAGAACCCGTCCATCCCGGTATGGATGTGCAGATTATTATCACCCGCGCCGTTCTTGACCACATGCACGGCGCCTTTCAGCAGGCCCGAACTGCCGAGATTGACGACAGCCTTGCCGGTGCCGAAGCCTTCCGGCCGGCTGTAATCGAACATTTGCGGCTTGCGGGGTTTTGGCGCGTCGGTTGTGGTCGCGCTGTCGATGCTGGTCGCCATGGGAGTCTCCCTTGATTGGGTGGATAGGTTTCAGAGGGGGGGCTTTTTCTCAGCCCTTGATGGGAGCAGTCTACGCCCTGCTTGTCGGCACGACAAATCCCAGGCTTCGCGCGGCGCGGTTTGTTGCTAGAATACCAGGATCAAACGAGAAGGAATGGCGTCATGGCTCAGCAGCGCGACAAATCGAGACCTATTCCCGGAACGACGGTTTTCGACGGGGCGGAATCGCGCAAGGGCTACCGCATCAACAAGTTTGCGATGTCGTTTACAGTGCCGGAAAACCGGGACGCCTTCACCGCCGATGAGGAGGCCTATATGGAATCCTGGGGCCTCTCTGATCCGGAAAGGCAGTTTCTGCGCGGCCGGGATTTTCGCGGGCTGATCGAGGAATGCGGCGGCAATATCTACATGATCATGAAACTCGGCAATTGCACCGGCCATGGGCTCTACCATATGGGGGCCCAGCTGCGCGGCGAAAGTTTCGAGGAATTCATGGCAAGCCGCAATGCCAAGGGCGCACGGTAAAGTGGGAGCACGCTGAGATGGCGAAAATCGTCGGCGGAGTCGGATCGTCGCATGTGCCCTCCATCGGCAAGGCCTATGACATGGGCCAGCAGGAAGAGCCCGACTGGAAGCCGCTGTTCGACGCCTATAAGCCGGTGCAGAAATGGCTCACCGATCTCAGGCCCGATGTCGCCATCGTGGTCTATAACGACCATGGCGGGAGCATGTTCTTCGACAAATATCCGACCTTCGCCATCGGTGCGGCGGACAGCTATGCCATCGCCGATGAAGGCTGGGGCAGGCGGCCCTTGCCGGATTTCAGCGGCGATGCGGCGTTCTCATGGCATCTCTGCGAGGAGCTGGTCTATAACGAGTTCGATATCACCGTGTGTCAGGAGCTTTCGGTCGAGCACGGTTTTCTGGTGCCGATGAATCTGTGTTTCCCGCATGAGCCGGCCTGGCCGGTGACGGTCGTGCCGGTGGCGGTCAATGTCATCCAGCATCCTTTGCCGACGGCGTTGCGTTGCTGGAAGCTGGGGCAGCAGATCCGCCAGGCGGTGGAATCCTGCGAGCGCGATCTCAGGGTGGTAATTTTCGGCACCGGCGGCATGTCGCACCAGCTCAACGGCACGCGGTTCGGTCATATCAATCCTGACTGGGACAATGCTTTCCTCGACCGGCTGGCGGCCGACCCGTTCGGCCTCACCAGCCTGACCCATCAGGAAATCATGGAGGAAGCCGGCGCCGAGGCGGTCGAGATCATCATGTGGCTGACCATGCGCGGCGCGCTGTCCGACAATGCGAAGCAGGTTCACCGCAACTATTACGCCCCGATGACCACCGGCATGGGGCTGATCGCGTTTGAAGAAGGGTAAGGGGGGGGTGTTCCGCTTGCCCGTCCGCCGATTCTGCTCCATGCTTCCGCCATACGCGGACTCCGAAAGGAGAATCCGGGTCAAAAGTATAAACGACCTGAAATCATTACCGCAGGGAGAATTTAACATGATCAAATCCACAGCCACTCTGGTTGCGTTGACCACGGCGACGATGCTCGTCACCGGCGCCGCCTCCGCTCAGGAAGCCGTTCGCTTCGGCACGTCCAGCGCCGGTAGCCTGTTCTACACACTCGCCATTGGCGCCTCGGAAATCATCCACAAGCATGCCAAGCTGAACGTCAATGTCGAGCCGGTCGGCGGATCGACCGCCAGCCTCCATTCGCTCGGCGCCAAGAAGATCGAGATGGCGATGGCGAATTCATTCGCTTCATTTTCGGCGTTTCACGGGCAGAGCAAATTCAAGAAGAAAATCGACATTCGGCTCATCATCAAGGGCCAGCCCAACTACCGTTCATTGGTGGTGCGCAAGGCATCGAAGATCAAATCGGCCGCCGACCTCAAGGGTAAGATTATCATCGGCAAGCGCCGGGCCTTGCCGGAGAACGAGATGGTGATGCTGGCCATGATGAAGGCGATGGGGGTACCGACGGGTTCGCTCAAGTTGGTCTCGACCACCAATTCGCCGCAGATGTACAAGGCACTGCGCGCCGGCAGCGTCGATGGCGCAATCATTCCGTACAGCCCGCGCTCGGCCCCGCTGGTCAAGGTCATTCACGATGATGTGATTGAATTTTTCGACCTTCCCAAGGACAGCCGCGATGCGGCGATGAAATTTGTGCCGAAAGCGTTTAATGCCCACACCTTCAAGCCGGGCACTTTCAAGAACCACAAGAAGCCGGTCCATGCCTTCGGCCTCAGCACCTATATCGTCGCCCGGACCGATCTCTCAAATGATATTGTTTACAAGATCACCAAGGCGATCGACGAAAACACTAAGGAGTTCAGCAGCTATCACAAGGCGGCGCGGGCCTATACCGGCAAACGCACGCTCGATAATTTCAAGCTGCCTTTGCATAACGGCGCCATCCGCTACTTCAAGGAAAAGGGCAAGTGGACGGCGGCGCACGCCAAACTTCAGGCCAAACTTCTGGCCAGTCAGTGAACCAGTCGGTGACAGGCAGTCGATAGCTTATTGACGCCTTGATGACCGTATAAGATCGGGCGGCGGAGTACGTCTTCGCCGCCCTCCCATTCTCTTTTTGGCCTTTCCCTTATCGGGGACTAATCCGTGACGCATTCCAAAATTCTCGTCTGGTGTACATCGCTGATCGCGACCTACCACTTTATTATTGTGGCGCAGCTCCCGACCTGGTTCCGCCTGTTCATGCCCCATAATGTCCATCTGGCGATCAGTATTCTGTGTGCGCTGACGCTTATCTTCCTGCTGCTGCCGGCAGGGGGGCGCAAACATGGCGAAGATACCGAGGCCGACGGCAAATTCCGCAACGTGCCGTGGTACGATTTCGTCCTTATCGCCATGGCGGCAATCGGGGCGGGCTACGTCATCGTCGATCACGAGGCGGTGCTTGATTACGGTGAATTCGGCTTTCTCGATGCCAAGGGGATTGTGCTGGCGGTGTTGCTGGCCATTCCGGTGATGGAGGGCGTGCGGCGCACCACCGGCTGGGCACTGCCCATCATCATCCTGTTTTTTGTCGGGCTCGTTCTGTTCCAGCAGCATCTGCCGGGACTGCTGTATGGGCGCGGCTATCCGCCTGAGCGCATGCTCTATGCCGCCTATGTCGGGGATGCGGGCATATTCGGTCTGCCGCTTGGCATTGCCGCCAATAT
>JBLHKG010000367.1:0-3611 GCA_047619835.1 Alphaproteobacteria bacterium | reverse complement strand
CAGGTCGCGCCCGGTCCCGGCAGCGGTACCGCACGGAAAATGAAGATAATCACCGCCGTGCCAACCAGCGCACCCCGCATATCGGGCGAAAGCTCAAGGATAAGGCGCTGCATCAGAAAAAGGACAATCGCCATCGATCCGATAAAGATGATCTCCTGCGCGAAAGCAACCTCGCCAAGCCCCATGACAAGGATAAAAACCACGAACGCGGCGCTGCCACCGAGGATCCACCAGTTGGGTTCGATCTCCAGGGCCGGCGCAAATAAAGCGGTTTCAATGCTCTCGGAATCGACCCCCCGCGCGCGCATCGCCCGGGCGCGCCAGCGCAGCGTCACGCCCCCGAGGATGACGCCAAGAATTGAGATCACCGGGATAATCAACGCCAGGAGATAGATGTCGGCGTAAATGGCGACCTTCTGCGATTCCGACATGGCCTCAACACCGGAGAACATCGCGATATTGACTGCCGCCACTGCGACCGTGCCGCTGATGATGGCGAAGCGGCCAAGCGTCTGCATGGTTGTGTGCATCGCCTTGATAACCGCGTCCGCGAAAGGCTCTCCCTCCTCGTCGAACAGCGGCACGGCTTCCACTGTCATCGCATCGGCAACAACGTCCTGCACCACATAGCCGGTTGGGGCCAGCAATACGGCGATAACGTACCACGCCTCAACGCGCAGGATTGCAGCCATGGCGCCGGTATAGGCGATCAGACCGTACATGATGAGAATGCTGACCGCGATCAGACCGGCGCCGAGATAAACCAGGACGGCCTTCCACCGCCAGATCAGATCAACCAGATGACCAAGCGGCATCTTGAGCGCCCAGGGAATCCCAGCCCAGAAAGCCAGCCCGGCAAGAAACGCCGCGGACAGCCCCAGATAATCCTTTACGAAGAACGCGCCGACGATCGCAGTGAGCCCCGACACGCCCGCTGCCAGATAGACCATCAGCGGTGGCAGATAGGACCAGTGGAACTGCCGGCCAAGATCAATAAAAGTGTCCTCGACCCACTGGCGGATGATTTTTGCGATTTTTATTCCGGCTCCGTGTTCTCCAGGGTTTGCACGTGACTCTAGCACGAGCGTCGTTCCCGACGCCTAAACTTATAGACGGATGGCGGATCAGTGCGCCAAAAAGACCGGCACCTCGGCATCGCTCAAAACCGTCTCGGTGACACCGCCCAGGATCCACTCCCGTGTCCGCGAATGGCCATAGGCGCCGGAGACGATCAGATCGATATCGAGGTCAAATGCCCGTGACAGGATTATTTCTCCAATATCATCGATCTCCGTCATAATGCTTGCCGCCTCTGCCTTAACGCCATGCCGCGCGAGATGCAGGGCAATGTCGGCACAGGGAATCTCGCCATGGTCCCCACTCGCGGGCTTCTGCGGATTAACCGCCAGTACGGTGACCTTGTCGGCGGCCTGAAGCAGTGGCAAAGCATCGTTCACCGCCCGCACAGCTTCGCGGCTTGCGTTCCAGCACACCATCATGCGCCTTCCCACCCCATCGAAATGGCCCTCATTGGGAATCACCAGAACCGGACGACCTGACTGCATAACGACATCGGCGGCGAGAAACGCATTAGGATATTTTATAGGCTCTTCGAGATTGCCTTTGCCGATGATCGTTAGATCAGCGTAGCGTCCATGCCGGCTGACCACCGGGCCGATCGAACCTTGTTCCTCGCGCCATTCGGCCGGCAAATTTTCCTTATCGGCAAAGGCACGGAATTTCTCTTGCGCTTCCGCGCAGCCCTCCCGGGATTCGCGTTCCAGGCTTTCAATCAGATCCATGGAGACAAACGCACTTTCCGCATAGATCGGATAAAACGGCTCCGGAATCACGTAAAGACCAGACAGATGTGCTTCATGCTGTCTGGCGAGGATCGCCGCAATCCGCAGCCGTTCGGCACAACGTTCGCTGGAATCGATGTGTACCAGAATGTTTTTAATGTCCATGGCGATACTTCCTCTTCAGATGGGTTGGCTTGGTCATTAAAGGATTTTGTCTACAGCAGCGCATTGACGCAGATCAAGGTCGTGACAGCGGCAGGTCAGGACAGGCGACGGCGTAAACAGCCTATTGGTCCCTTAAATGGAAGCGGATGGCTTCCCGGCAGTCCCGGCTGACCGAGTCCAGCGATCTCGCCGCGTCGATCTCGGTCCAGGCTGTTCCATCGCGGCGCCCCTCAAGCTGCTGATGGAGGACTTCAGGGGTCGCATCGGAAACATCGTCGCGCCGATTGCGGACCCGCTCCTCAAGCGTCTGACGGTCCGCCTCCAGCCGGATGCCGGTGAACGCGACACCGTACCTGCGGGAGATCGCCTCCGCGGCGTCACGGTGACGCGGCTGACGAAACGTTGCATCGAGCACGACCGCTTGACCCGTGGACAGCACCGTGGAGGCAATCTCTCCCATCTCGCCATAGACCGCGTCGTCGATCCCGGTGGTGTAGGCGTCGGGTCCCAGCCGGGCCAGCAGATCGACCCCGAGACGTCGCTTCCGGATCATGTCGCTGCCGAGGATCACGGCGCCCGGCACGGGCCCCAGCGCCGGCGCAATTTCTTCGGCGACCGACGATTTTCCTGTGCCCGACAACCCGCTAACAGCGACAAGAACCGGCTTTTTTCGTTCCAGTGATGACAGCGCGAGCCGTGCATAACCCTTGCAGTCCCGACGGCGTCGGGCAGCGTCATCATCGGCTGCGGTGGCGCTTGCCGCCATCGCCGACACATGCGCCCGAATCCCGGCGCGAAGCGCGATAAAGAGCGGCAGGATTTTCAATTCGTTGTAGTCCAGCGTTCTGAACAAATATCGGTTAAAAACCCGGTTGGCGCCGCCTGCATCATCGCGATGGAGCAGATCCATCAGAAGAAACGCCAGATCGAACAGAACATCGACATGGCTGATGGCATCGTTGAATTCGATGGCGTCAAAAAGAACCGGGCGGCCGTCGATCACGCAGATATTTCCGAGATGCAGATCGCCATGACAATGGCGGACATATCCCGCCTGGCCGCGCCGCCAGAGCACATCGGCAATGCTTTGAAAGCTATCGCGGCACTGATCATCCAGCAGCGCCATCGTCCCGCGCTCGAGAATGCCGTCCGCGTGTCTTTCCAGCTCCGCTCTGTTTTCCTCTAGAACGGATGCGATACGCCCATCCCCGCCCGGATCGTCAACACGCAGAGCGGATTGGTGGAACCCGGCAATGACGTCGCCAAGCTGCTGCGTCAGAGCGCGACCAAGCGCCCCACGGGCAGCTATCCGGTCGAGAAGTGCGGCCTGATCGAAGCGCCGCATGTGAACCAGCCAGTCGACGATCTCGCCCGCCGCGCCGGACAGGACAAGCCTGCCCGCTTCGGTCAACCGGACCGGTATAGCGGCCAGATAGATGTCCGGCGCCGTCCGCTGGTTTACGACGACCTCCTGCTCACAGAAATGGCGGCGCGACTCAAGCGACCGGTAGTCGAGATAAGAGGTCCGCAGCGCGCGTTTCAGCTTGTAGGCATGATCGCCGGCCAGAAAGATCACCGAAATATGCGTGTCGATCCGCTCGGGAGGGCGACCATCAAAGCCCTCGCCTGCCGACAGTCGCACAA
>JBLHKG010000366.1:0-3616 GCA_047619835.1 Alphaproteobacteria bacterium | reverse complement strand
CTGACTACTTCCGCACAGCCGTAATATAGCGTTTAACGATGCTCTTCGGTGTCGAAGCGACATAGGCGATGTACTCTTCGACCTGCGCCCCTGTCTGAGGTTCAATGATCGCCAGCTTCCTGTCGTTCATTTCCTTGAGATAAGCGGGGTCCTTGAGGGTCGCGTCGAAAGCCTTCCTCATCGCCACGGTTCGCGCCTTAGGCATTCCGGGAGGTCCAGCTACTGCGCGCGCGAGAGTCCGCGAAACAAGCCCCAGAAGACGTTTGTCTTCCTCGTTCTTGGCGAGACTCTTCAGCAGCGGAACACCGGACGGCATCTTCTGACCGGGATAAAGCATGTCGATTGCGGTATCGCCCGACTGAACCAAAAGACGTACGCGGCTTGGCTTCTCCTTAAACCAGCTTGGACGCATATTGGAAGTCCAGCCGCCGGCTCTACCGTCGAGCTCTCCTTTCTCCCACGCATTGGTGGACGCCATAATTCCCTTATAGCCGGTGATCACCTTGAATTTTGTCCCCAGCACCGCATTCATCAGCATCGGCATGATATAGGTTTCAGACCCCTTGCCGGAGGCGCCTAGAGTGACAACCTGTTTTGTCGCGTCCTTCCACGATTTCACCTTGCTGCTGGCGCTGATCGAAACGAAGGACTGCATCTTGAGGATATTGCCAATCCAGTTAATTTTGGTGACGTCGAACTTGACCTTCTTTGGATACAGGAACGGCTGTGCCTCAACACCGGGAAGCGGCATCAAAAAATAAGAGCCGTCCTTGGGCGCTGCGACGGAGAGATAATTCATTCCCACCATGCCGCCGCCGCCACCCTTGAACTGAATGACTGCTGTCGGCCTACCCGGGATATGATTGACAATATGTTTGGCCAAAATCCGCGTATAGAGCGCAAACCCGCCAGCCGGCCCGCCGGTATGAACAATCGCAATCTGTCTGCCTTTATAAAAATCCGCAACTGCGTCGGCATTCGCCGTACCGACCGTGCCCAAAATTGCGCCGACAATGGCAGCAGCCGACAATGTGAGTGAAATTGGTGTAAATGAATTTGGTTTTATCATGAGCCTCTTTCCTTTTTCCTGTTCTGCTCCCATCGCATTGAGTAAATTCTTTCAGCCATTCACCCTAAAATTTCAACATGGGAGCAGCAATTATTACGCAACAACAACCCCACGTCACGCAATTCGAAGAACCCCAGGTTCCGCACCACTTGCGAACTCGGCCAAATCCGTCGAGTATCGACAAGGAAGACGCACAAAACGCACAAAACGCACAAAACGCAATGCCAACAGGAGAAGGCTAAAATGACTTTTTATAAATCGCAGATAGGATTGGGCGCCGCCATGGCGCTGGTTTCAGGAATAGCACTCGTTTCCCAGGCGAATGCCGACGCGGTGAGCGATTTTTACAGCGGAAAGCAGCTCGCCCTTCAGGTCGGCTTTGGCGCCGGCGGCGGATATGACACGACGACACGCATCGTCGCCCGCCATCTCGGCAAGCACATCCCGGGAAAGCCCAGCGTCATTGTTCAGAACGTGCCGGGCGCCGGCAGCATGAAAGTCGCCAATGCACTCTACAATACCGTTCCCAAGAACGGGCTGACCCTCGCCGTCTTCTCGTCATCAGTTGCGATGGTCCCGCTATACGGCAAGCGCAAAACCAAATTCGTCACCAACAAGTTCGAATGGATCGGCAGCATGCACAAGGACATCCAGGCATGTGGTGTCTGGAAGGGCGCAGGCCAGGGTATCAAGACTCTGCCCGACCTGATCGCGGCTAAAAAGCCGATAATTTTCGGCTCCAATGGGCCAACCTCTCCGCTGACCACCTTCCCGCTATTCATGAAGAACGTGTTTGGCGCGAATATAAAGGTCGTTCATGGCTACAAGGGCACCAAGGGCGTCAATCTGGCGATGCAGAAAGGCGAACTGTCGGGCACCTGCGGCATGTATGAATCGTCGGTACGCGGCGCGTTTTCTCCAAGTCACGAATCCGGAGACCTGGTGCTGTTTGTACAGCTCGGACTGAAAGACAAAGTGCCTTTCTTCGGCCAGGCGACCAATATCTTTGACCTGTTGAAGACCGAAGAAGAGAAGAAAATGGCCCGGCTTGTCTTTGGCCCCGCCGAAATCACGCGCCCGCTGGCCGCCCCACCCGGCACGCCGAAGGCCCGCGTCGCCGCCCTGAGAAAGGCTCTGCTGGATACGATGAAGGACCCCGCCCTTATCAAAGACGCCAAGCGGATCAAGGTGACCTTCACACCGATCAGCGGCGAAGACGTAGCCAGCGCCTTCGACGAGTTTTTCGCGACGCCAAAATCGCTGGTCGACAAGACCTACGAGTACATTTCAAAGCAGTAGAAAACAGGCGATATACCAAAATAGAGGGCGGGTTTTCGAACCCGCCCTTTTTTTATCTAGCCCTCGACGATACCGGATTCCCGCAGCGAGGCGATTTCAGCATCGTCCATCTCAAGAATTCCGCGTAAGACCTCCCCGGTATGCTGGCCGAGAGTCGGCGGGGCATTCTGGTAGTCAAAAGTCTCGCCTGCATATTTGATCGGGCTGGCGACCTGCGGCACCGATCCGGCAAGCGGATGCGGCATTTCCATCTGCAGGCCGCGCTGCCTGATTTGCGGATGGGCGAAGACCTGTTCCATATCGTTGAGCGGCCCGCACGGTACGCCGACCTTTTCAAGCGCATCGATCCAGTCGGCGCCGCTTCGCTCGGCGATAAACGCCTGAATGATCGGGATCAGCACTTCGCGGTTCGCGACCCTTGCCGAATTGGTGGAAAAGCGCTCATCGGTGGCGAGTTCAGGCATCCCGGCTGCGCTAACGAACCGTTCGAACTGACCATCATTGCCGACCGCGACAATAATGTACTGATCGGTCGCCTTGAACGCTTCATAGGGCACGATATTGGGGTGCGAATTCCCCATTCGTCCCGGTGCGTTGCCTGTCACCAGATAATTAAGCGCCTGATTCGCCATCGTCACCGCCGTAACATCGAGCAGCGCCATATCGACATGGCACCCCTTGCCCGTCCGGTCACGCTCCATAACGGCTGAGAGGGCCGCAATATTGGTGTAGAGCCCGGTCAGGATATCGCACAACGCCACGCCGATTTTCTGCGGTCCCCCGCCCGGTTTATCGTCCTTTTCACCCGTCACGCTCATCAGCCCGCCCATTGCCTGGATAAGGAAATCATATCCGGCACGGGGTGCGTACGGACCCGTCTGTCCGAAGCCGGTGATCGAGCAATAGATCAGCCGGGGATTAATCTTTTTGAGGTCTTCATAACCAAGCCCATAGCGGGCCAGCCCGCCGACCTTGTAATTCTCGATCAGGATGTCGGATTTGGCGGCAAGCCGGCGCACGATGTCCTGCCCCTCAGGCGTCGCGATATCGAGCGCCAGAGATTTCTTGCCGCGATTGGCCGACAGGAAATAGGCGGACTCATTGGTCTGGTTGCCATCGGTATCATTGATGAACGGAGGGCCCCAGGCCCGCGTGTCATCGCCGCTGCCGCAACGTTCGATCTTGATCACCTCCGCGCCGAGATCAGCCAGAGTCTGGCCGGCCCAAGGGCCAGCCAGAATACGGCTC
>JBLHKG010000365.1:0-3626 GCA_047619835.1 Alphaproteobacteria bacterium | reverse complement strand
GGATCGCCGATCATTCGGAGGCAGGTTTCATAGATCGGCGGATAGGGCTTGCCGTAACAGAGGACTCTCCCGCCTTTTTCCTCGTAATACTGGGCCAGCGCCCCGGCGCAGATGATCCGTTTGCCGCCACGGATCACCTCAAGGTCGGGATTGGCGCAGATCATGGGAATATCGCGTTCAGCACCCCGATCCAGCGTCGGCGCGTAATCCGCAACCGTTTCGTCATCTTCCCACGGCCCCGTATTGACGATCAGATCGGCGTCGGCAATCTCGTCGACAATATTCAGCGTCTGCTCGTCGAACAGGTTACGGTCACGTTCGGGGCCAATATGAAGACATCTGTCGCCAACCCCGTCGAATAACGCTTCATGCCGTTCCCTGAGGCCCAACCATGTGGCCTCACCCGACGACATGATGATCGGATAGAGCGCGGGCGGCAGCCCCATATCGGCCATTGAGAGGGCAATGGCGTCGGCACGGCGCGGCGCATTGGTAAGCATGGCGTAGGGTTTTCCGGTCTCAGCAATTTTTTCGAGGCAATCCGCAACCCCGGGATAAAGCTTCACCCCATCGTGGACAACGCCCCACAAATCGATAATGACAGCGTCATAGGCATCAATCAGAGCGCCGACACCGGATAGTAAGGGAATAGATACGGTCATGACCGGCGCTTCTTGCCACGGCGCAGCCTAATTGTGAAGGTAATAAGAACTACGATTTTTGAACCGGGCCGGTGCGACCCACGGTCGATCCCGGGTCAGTGCCGTAGAATTGAGCCAATTTGAGCGAATTAACGCGCGTTATCAGTCGGCACGCGCAAGACGCGGCTCGCCAAACAGATAGCCCTGACCGTAATCAATGCGCAAATCGAGCAGATTGAGCAGCTGTTGCTCGCTCTCTATCTTTTCAACGATCATGTCCATGCCATGGCGGTCGGCAATGCGCTTGATATCCTCAACGGCGATCGGTCCCGTTGGCTCCCGTACTTCCGTGAGCAGCGTTTCGGCATCCATCTTGATATATTTAAAGCGGAGTGACACCAGATCGTCATAATCGATATTCAGGCTCGAAACCTGATCGACCGAGAAACGGAAGCCGAGGCTGGCGAGGTGGCGCAGATGGCGTTCAATCTCCTCGTCTCGGTTGGCTATGATTGCATAGGGAAATTCGAAAATCAGATGCGGCGCCAACTGGGTGTTGTCGGCCATGAATTCCACAAAATTGGTAAAGAAGTGACGATCGGTCAGGCTGTGCGCCGAGATATTGCAGAAAAAGCCGATATTTGCGTTTTTGCTCTGCGTGCGACGGACGAGCTGAACACATCGGAACAGCAACATATTGTCGATTGCGGCGACCAGCCCTTCCCGTTCGGCGATCCCGATATACTGATTTGGCACCAGCATGGAACCATCTTCGGCACGGATACGGGAGAACGCTTCGTAGAACATCCGTCTCCGCTGCGGCAGGCGAACGATCGGCTGGAGGACCAGATCGACGCGATTTTCTTCCAGTCCACTCCGGACGATTTCCAGAATAGCGCCATCATCAAGCCCGCCGCCCGCCGGCGCGATTACTTTACCGTCCTTGGCCACCAGGGCGATATTCCCGGGATTTTCAGATCGCGGCGCCGATGACGCCAAGGCCTCTGGTTCGGAATCGGCTTCGGTGGCGCTGGCGTCGGGTTGATCCTCCGTCCCAAGGGATATCGCCTGACGGGCGGCTGGACGGAGGTCGGAAAGCTGCTGGACCAGGACCTGAAGAACTTTTACCTCAGCGATCACCGATTCGACATCGTGAGTGGCTGTTGAACCGGCTCCGGCCAGACCCAGGGTTTTGATCGAATTTTTTAATCGATCAATTTCAGCACCCACAAGATCAAGTGCCGAATAGACGCCCCGAATTTCGCCATTCAAGCGGTTAATATCCTCCACCCTCCTGGCTTCGCCCTCCTGACGGGAGAAAACCTCATGCAGGAGCGCTGAGCCAATCAGGAGCACGCCGCCGATCACCGCGCCAGCGTCGGGACCGACCTGCGGCAGAAAATGCGGAACGGAAACCGCAACGACTGCGGCGACCAGCGTATACGCGACGGCAACCAGTATGTGGTGGAGGGCTGTCATTAAAACCGTGGGCTTCCCGTGACCAGACGGAACCCTGCGGGAAAGCGATTGAATTAAGGTTAATTTTTTGAACTATGGAGAGATTAACGATGATCGGCGCCAACCGCGTCGGAGACCGAATTGTACCCGTCAGCTGTCAGAAGGGCCGCCAGATCATCCTTGATCTCGCGAACGAAGCCCGGACCGTTATAAACCAGCGCGGTATAGATCTGGACGAGCGAGGCGCCGGCGCGAATCCTGGCATACGCATCCGCAGCGTTCGACACCCCACCACAGCCGATGATCGGCATATTTCCGTCGGTCAGGCGATAAAGTTGCGCGAGTGCACGGCTTGCCATTTCCGACAATGGCGGACCACTGAGACCGCCTTTTTCGATTGATTGAACGCCTTGTAGCGCAGCTGGGCGGGCAATTGTTGTGTTGGTCGCGATCAGCCCGTCTATTTTCGCTTCGAGCGCTGTCTCCGCCACCGCTTCCAGCCCATCGGCGTCGAGATCCGGCGAAATTTTGACCAGAATGGGCGTCGATTTCCCCGAATCGTCGCGGATTTTAATCGCTCGCTCCAATAACGGCCGCAACTGATCACGTTCCTGCCAGGCGCAGAGGCCTGGTGTATTCGGACAGGAAACGTTGACCACCAGATAAGAGACCTTGTCGGCCAGTCGGGCAATCCCGGTCGAAATATCGGCGAGGGCGTCGTCGGTAACGCTGTTGAAACCGATATTCGCCCCGATGATGGCATCGGTCCGGGTTCGCGCGTCGAAATTTTTGATAAATTGGTCGAGGCCTTTGCTGGGAAATCCCAACCGGTTTATCAAGGCACGATCTTCAATCAGGCGGAAAAGATTGGGTCTGGGATTGCCGCTCTGAGCACGCGGCGTCACGGTGCCAGCCTCGACAAAGCCGAAACCGGACCCAACCAGACCGTCCAGCGCTTCTGCATCCTTGTCGAAGCCGGCCGCCATCCCTAGCGGATTGGCAAAATCGATTCCCCAAAGTCGCGTCGCAAGCACTGTATCGTCGGGCGCGCCGTCACCCGGAACCAATCCGTATTTGAGCGCGAGTATCGCCGCCCGGTGCGCAAAATTAGCCGGTGTGCGCCGCAACAGCGCGGTCCCCGCACGGAACAGATTAAAGCGGCGCTTGCGAACCGCCATTGCAGCGGGCCGGACTTCGGTGCCTGGATCGGCTGATGAAAGGGCGGCGGACATCGGCACTGACGATAAGTGAAGGGTCGATTCGCAGCGAGCACTACGGCCCCCCTACAGGGTCACCGCTGTTGATCACCTAGCCGCAAGCTAATATATCAGCCCTGCGGCCACCACAACGAATAGTCAAATTATTACAATGAAACAGGAATTTTCCTCGATTGAAGAGGCGAAACAAAGCATCATCGACGAGTTCTCGATGTTCGACGATTGGGTCGATCGCTATGAGTATATCGTTGAGCTCGGCCGCAAGCTGGAGGGCCTGCCGGAGGGCTGTCGCACGGAGCAGTATCGCGTG
>JBLHKG010000364.1:0-3630 GCA_047619835.1 Alphaproteobacteria bacterium | reverse complement strand
CAATATCACACGCTGGTGAGGGAAGGGGACAGCTTCCGCATCTCCCTCAAGCGGGTGGATCTGATCAATTGCGATTCAGCGTTCGAGGCGATGGCACTCCCTATCTGATACCAGGTCTCTATTAGTGAGACTTGGTATAAGGGGGAGATCTCCTTCCCAACCGATAAGCGGAACCTGATTTCCAGCACGATTAGGGAAGTGTTAGGGACCCGGACTTATTTTTTCCGACAAAGTTGATTCTCCACTCATCGACTATGTCAGGAAACCGCAATGTCACCCATGGCAACAAGATTGAAAATACTGCTGGTCGAAGACGATTCAGCAGATGCCTGCATGGTGCAATCCTGTCTTTCGGAACACCGCGGTAATCGGCTTTTCTCCGCCGATCTCACGATCGCTCAAGACCTCGCCCATGCCGGTCGCCTCATCGAACAGGATTTGCCCGACATCATCCTTGCCGACCTTGGCTTGCCCGATGCACAGAGTGCAGAAGCACTCTCCTCGATATTGCAGATGGCGCCGGACGTGCCGATTATCGTTCTTTCAGGCAATGACGACGAACAGTTGGCGCTGGACACCATCAAAGCCGGCGCAATTGACTACCTGCCGAAGGAGGAACTCTCGTCGGCTTGTTTGACTCGTGCGATCCGTCATGGCCTCGCCCGCAAGGAATCAGAACTGGCGCTGCGGGAAACCGAGAAACGCTATCGCGGATTGATTGAGAATTCCGGGCTTGGCATTCAGCTTGTCACAGCGCGAAGTACGGCTCCGGGCCAGGGCCGATTGTTTATAAATGACGCACTGGTCAAGCTGCTTGGCTATGAAACAACCGGAGAAATGGACCAGAGGGCATCATTTCAGCTTGTGGCCCCCTACGATCAGGAAAAAGCGGTGCATTATCAAAAAACCGCGGCTGATTTTCCGGTTGGCGCTTCTGACACGTACGAATGCGATTTTATCCGCAAGGATGGGTCTATCATTCCGCTCCATGTCGTTATCAGCAAAATTATCTGGGACGGAGAGGAGGCAATTCAGCGAACAGTCATCGATCTCACCGCGCGCAAGCAAGCGGAGCAGGAGCGGGCTAAAAGCGAGGAGCTGCTTCGGGCCATCATGGATAACAGCCCATCCCCAATTTATCTCAAAGACGTGAATTCACGCGTTCTACTGATCAACAAAGCCTACGAGAAGCGCTACGGTATCAAGATGAAAGATGCGCTCGGCAGCCAGGGGCATGAATGGCATCAGCGCAAGACTATCGAAAAATTGATCAAACATGACAGAAAAGTCATTGCCAGTGGGCGCCCATCGGAACTGGAGTTCGAAAGCACCGACCTCTCGGGCAAACGGACCGTTACTCACTCAATCAAGTTTCTCGTTCGGGACACCGACGGAAATATTGTTGGCATTGGCGGTATTGCAAGCGATATCACCGCTCGCCGTCATTCCGAGCTACTTCTGGAGCAAAAATCTGCGTTGCTTCAGGCCACGCTGGACCATATGGCTGAGGGTATTGTCGTCTATAATTCAGACCTAAAATTGATCGCGCACAACCAGATATTTGTCGATATTTACGGGTTTCCCGCTGAGTTTATCCGGCTTGGTGTGAGCTACGAAGAAATCGCGCGCTATTTGGCAGAGACCGGACATTACGGCGCCGGGGATGTTGATGAGCTGGTTCGCGTAAGGGTTAAAAGCGCGCGTGAGGGGAATCCCGGCAATTTTCAACGCGCGGGGAAGGATGGCAAAACCATTGCGGTGTGGCGCAATCTGCTGCCGGACGGCGGTTTTGTCTGCACTTTAACTGACATGAGCGAGCGCAAACGCGCGGATGAAGCGTTACAGCTCGCCAAATCGGAGGCAGAATTAGCGGCTGCAGAGGCGCGGGAAGCGAATGCCGCAAAAAGCGAATTTCTGGCCAATATGAGTCATGAAATCCGCACGCCGATGAATGGTGTGCTGGGGATGGTGGATCTTCTGTCGCAGACCCAGTTAACCCCAGTGCAGCAGGAGGGTGTCGAAACCATCAAGGAGTCGGGCAAAGCTCTGCTAAATCTTCTCAATGACATTCTCGATCTCTCGAAGATTGAGGCCGGGCGTATGGAGCTCGAAGAGCTTGATTTCTCGATTGGCGCCCTGCTTCAATCGGCCAATGCATTGTGGATGCATCAAGCCCAGGACAAGGGCCTCCGCTTCTCAATCCACAATCATGTCGATGACAGCGACTATATCAAAAGCGACCAGGGTCGGGTTCGGCAGGTGCTCTATAATCTGATTGGCAACGCCATCAAGTTCACCGCGAACGGCCATGTTGAAGTCCATTTGAGCGAAAATCCCCGCGACGATAAACGGGTAGGGCTCCGCTTTGAGGTCCGCGATTGCGGCATTGGGCTTAGCGCCGCACAGATCGAAAAGTTGTTCCGACCGTTTATCCAGGCCGACGGCTCAACAACGCGCAAATATGGCGGTACCGGGCTGGGGCTAACCATCAGTAAAAATTTCGTTGAACTTCTTGGTGGAGAGATCGGCGTTGAAAGCATACCGGGAGAAGGCTCGACATTCTGGTTTACGATGATCGCGGAACGAGGCGATCCGCGAAAAGTGAGGCGTGAATTATCCAGCCAGACGCAAAGATCGTCGGGTGACACCCGGGATGACCAAATTTTGCGGATTCTGCTGGCAGAAGACAATGCCATCAATCAGAAGGTGGCAAAGTACCTGCTCGCCCCGCTGAATTGCCAACTGGATATCGTGAGTAACGGTCTTGAAGCCCTGGCTTCTGTTACCCGTTCACCCTACGACCTGATTTTGATGGATGTACAGATGCCCGAGATGGATGGCATTGCCGCAACCGAGAAAATCCGTTCGCTACCCGGCCCGGCTGGGGAAATTCCCATCATTGCCATGACAGCCAATGCCATGCAGGGAGACCGCGAAAAATACCTGGAAGCAGGCATGAACGACTATGTCGTCAAACCCACCGATCAACGGGATCTTCTCAACGCCATCGCGCGCTGTGCCGCCGTAGTGCGGCCGGATATGAATGTCGCGACACTGGATGAAACACCGCCGAACAGCGAAACCATACCCTTGGCGCCGAGCGGCGACATCGCCGATGAATTCGCTAAATTAATGGGCAGCTTCGGCGCATAGCGCATTTTTGGCTGACGTGGAATCACCACCCCTAATTTTTTGCCACCTGCCTGAGCCGTGTGATGCCAAGGGCTAACAACCCCAATGCAAGCAAGCTCAGTGGCCCCGGTCCCGGGATCGACAGCGATAGCGATAAGATGCCGCCGTCGTCGTGCTGGTGACAAAGGCCAGGCGGAACGAAACGCCCCGTTCGATCCCAGGCGGATTGATTACCGGCGCCGACTGCGCCGGGCCGACCGTCATCCACACAGCCCCAACGGCAATCAACAAGCCAGCCGTGAAAGATTTAATGCTTCTCATATCCGTGGTGGCGCCGCGAAATAAAACTCCAACGGACTAATTTAAACGGGTTTTGGCTAGGAGCCTTTGATTTATTTATGCCTTCTTCTGCTCGCGCTCGATCTGCAGCCGCGCCATGAACGACATGAAGGGGTGGACGCCGATCTTGACCAGGGCGGCGTCGTCCAGCGCCAGCAG
>JBLHKG010000363.1:0-3634 GCA_047619835.1 Alphaproteobacteria bacterium | reverse complement strand
GGCGTGAATATCTGGAACGAATGGGCCGATAGCGATGGCGATCTCGGACCGATCTACGGCCATCAGTGGCGCTCATGGCCGACCCCCGAGGGGGGCCATATCGACCAGATCACGAACCTGATCGATCAAATTCGCTCGAATCCCGACTCGCGGCGGTTGATCGTCAGTGCCTGGAACGTCGCCGATGTTTCCGACATGGCGTTGCCGCCGTGCCATTGTCTGTTTCAGTTCTACGTCGCCGAAGGCCGGCTGTCATGCCAACTGTATCAACGCAGCGCCGACATTTTTTTGGGCGTGCCTTTTAACATTGCCTCTTACGCACTTCTGACCTTGATGGTGGCGCAGGTGACCGGTCTCGAACCTGGCGAGTTCGTGCATACGTTCGGCGACACCCATCTCTACCTCAACCACATCGCGCAGGCCGACGAGCAATTACAGCGCATGCCCTATCCGTTGCCGCAAATGTCGCTCAACGCCCAGGTCGATGACATTTTCGGTTTCGAGTTCGACGATTTCCTGCTCGACGGTTACCGCTTTCATCCGCATATCCCGGCTGCGGTGGCCGTTTAGCTGTCATGTCGGTGCGACTCGCGCTCATTGCGGCGGTGGCGCGTAACGGTATTATTGGCCGCGACGGCGATATGCCGTGGCGAATTTCTGCCGACCTGAAATATTTTAAATCCACCACCATGGGCAAACCCATCGTCATGGGCCGGCGCACCTTCGAATCGATTGGCAGAGCGTTGCCGGGACGGCTTAATATTGTCGTTTCCCGCAATGCCGGATTTACAGCCGACGGTGCCGAGACCGCGACCGATTTGGACCAGGCCCTGGAGATTGCGGCGCTGCAGGGCGGGGACGAAGTGATGGTGATCGGTGGCGGCGAAATTTATGCGGCGGCTTTGCCCCACGCCGATCGGCTTTATCTCACGGAAATCCATACCGACGCCGAGGGCGACGTGCATTTTCCAACCTTCGACCGCGCCCAATGGCGCGAGACGTCGCGCGAGGACCATGCGGCCGATGGCGGCACACCGGCGTTCAGTTTCGTAACCCTGGACCGTATTTCCTAGGCGCTGCCGGAATCTGCACTGATTCGGAGAAGACGCCGCCGGGCCAAATTTGCATCGTTGCCGGCCAAGTGGGGGGCAGAAGGCCGGCGGCCTGCGGGGCAAGGCACGATGCTGGCCCGGCGGTTCTTTCTCGGCACAGCAACGCTGGGGCAGCGAGGCTGCGTCAATAGTAAAAATGGTATCCTAATCCGGCGTTCGCAAGCCTCGTCCATGGCACGGCGGATCAACTCTGCGCGAGCGGCTTGAATCGGCGAAATTACCCCTATTCGACGATGATTTGAGGCGCTGCGCGGGCCGGTTCGCCGGTGAGTTTGGCGACAACCGCCGCAGCTATGGCCCGGTATGCCTCGGCATAGGGGCTGTCGGGCTGGTCGATTACGATTGGCTTGCCCTCATCCGATGTTACGCGGATCGCCATATCGAGGGGAATTTCGCCGAGAAAATCGCAGCCCAGCCGCTCGGCCTCTGCGCGCGCCCCGCCATGGCCGAATATGTCGGTCTGGTGGCCGCAATTGGGGCACAGAAATGTGCTCATATTTTCGACGATTCCGAGCACGGGAACATCGACCTTGCGGAACATGTTGAGGCCCTTGCGGGCGTCGAGCAGAGCAATGTCTTGCGGCGTCGAGACGATGACCGCGCCGGCCAGCGGCACCCGCTGGGCCATGGTGAGTTGCGCATCGCCGGTGCCCGGCGGCATGTCGACCACCAATATATCCAACGGACCCCACTCGACATCGCGCAGCATTTGTTCCAGTGCGCCCATGACCATCGGTCCACGCCAGATCATCGGGGTTTCTTCATCGACCAGAAAACCGATCGACATGGCCTTGATGCCGTAATTTTCCATCGGCGCGATGCGCTTGTCCGGCAAGGGCTGTGGTTTGCCCTTGATGCCCAACATGCGGGGCATTGAGGGGCCATATATATCGGCGTCGAGCAGGCCGATGGCCAAGCCTTGCCCGGCCAGGGCGAGCGCCAGATTTGCCGCCGTTGTCGATTTGCCGACACCGCCCTTGCCGCTGGCGACGGCGACGATCCACTTCACGTCCGGCGCCAGCTCGCGCTTTGCCGGAGCTTGCGGGGATGGCGCCGCGCGCTGCGTGGTGGGGGCGCTATTATGGGCGGTCAGAACCGCGGTCACCGAAGATACGCCTGGCAAGGCGCGCACCGCGGCTTCGGCGGCCTGGCGTACGGGTTCCATCGCCTCGCCGTCGGACGGGTCGATTTCGATGGCAAAGCCCACGTTACGGTCCTTGATAACCAGGCCGCTGACCATATTCTGCGCGATGATGTCTGTGCCCGTGCCAGGGTCGGTAATTCCCGCTAGCGCGGCACGCACATCGGCTTCGGCGATGGCCGCCATGGTTGTAATCTCCTGGTTGACGAACAATATCGTGGTGAAATTAATTGTGCTTGCCGCAGCAGGCGCGATTTTGATGTGGTATAAGCCGGGGGAGGCTCGTTGAAAAGCTCAGGCTTTGGTTTCGCCCCACGGATACGTGACCACTATTGGCTCGCGATTGGAGCGAAAATCGCGCTAGGAAGTAAGGAACAGGGGAATAATTGATGTCTTGGAATAATCAAGGTGGCGGGGGCGGCGGTCCCTGGGGCGGTAGTGGCGGTAGTGGCGGTAGCGGCGGCGGTGGACCGCGAGGTCAGTGGCCGCCGAGCGGCGGGGGTACGCCCCCGAACATCGAAGAGATGCTGCGCCGCAGTCAGGACAAGGTTAAGCGTTTCCTCCCCGGCGGCTTCGGCAGCGGGCGTTTCGTAGCGTTGATAGTAGCTGGAGCGGTTGCACTTTGGTTGTTTAGCGGTGTGTATAAGGTGGCTCCCGACGAACAAGGCGTCCAGTTATTGTTTGGCGATTGGGACGGTACCATAACCGAGTCAGGTCTCCACTGGTGGTTCCCTGGCCCGATCGGTGAAGTGCAGACGCCAAAAGTTACCGTTATTAATCGCGTCAATGTTGGCTTCCAAGACTCCAGCGATCTTGGCGGTCGCGGCACCGGGGTGCGCGACGTGCCGCGTGAAAGCCTGATGCTGACCGGCGATCAGAATATCGCCGATGTCGATTTTACGGTGCAATGGCGCATCGTCAATGCTGGCGATTACCTGTTCAACATCCGCGACCCGGAAGCCACAGTGAAGCTCGTTGCCGAGAGCGCCATGCGTGAGGTTGTCGGACAAACCAAGCTCGACGATTTGATTACCACGGCGCGTGAACAGGTGCAGGGCAAGACTAAATTACTGCTGCAGCAGGTTCTCGACGGCTATGGGGCCGGTATTGGAATCGAACGCATCCAGTTGCAGCTGACCAGCCCGCCGCCGCCGGTCATCGACGCCTTCAACGATGTGCAACGTGCGCGCCAGGACAAGGAGCGGCTACAGAACGTGGCCGAGGCCTATCAAAACCGCATCGTCCCCACTGCCCGCGGTGAGGCCGCCAGCGTTATCGAGGAGGCCACTGCCTATAAAGAGCGGGTGACCAAGGAGGCGCAAGGTGAAGGCGCGCGATTCTCCGAGATCTATCAATCCTATCTTGTATCCCCCGATGTAAC
>JBLHKG010000362.1:0-3641 GCA_047619835.1 Alphaproteobacteria bacterium | reverse complement strand
CATATTGTGGTTGCCGATACCGATGAAGAAGCCAGGCGTATCGCCAAGCCTGCCATTGAGCATCATGCCGCCAGCCTGAACTGGCTGCGCAACCTGCATGGCTCCACCGAATTCACGTCGCGCAACAATGTCCATCGCGGGGTGGATTTTGAAAGCTGGCAGGAAAACGGCATGGTGATTGCCGGTAATCCGGAAACAGTTCGTGCCGAAATCACCCGTCAGGCGGAATTGCTCGGTCTCAACTACCTGATCTCCTACATGTTCTTTGGCTCGATGGCGCTGTCAGATGCCAAACGCTCGCTGCAGTTGTTTTCGACCGAGATCATGCCCAGTCTTGGGACAATTTGAACCCGTTTGGTTGAACCAGTTTGGCAAAAGGGCGTCCCATTTTCGGGGCGTCGGACGGGTTACGCATCCTGTCGTTAATCAAGGTTGTTGCCGTCGGGGGATTGCCACTAAACTACCCGCTGACCGGTGGCGGTAAAGCCGGATGGTCGTTGCCCGATCCACCGGACCGGGCGCGGCGATAAAGAAGATTTAGGGAGCAAAAGAAAGGACACGCGATATGCGCTATGAAGCGCCTACAAGCCTTGATGCCGCGGTGACATTACTCACCGACGCGAAAGGCACTGCAAAAATCATGGCTGGCGGCACGGACGTAATTGTTCTGCTGCATGCCGAGGTCATCGAGCCTGAGCTGCTGGTCGATATCAAATATATTCCGGAAGTTACGGCAATTTCGGAGTCCGGCGGCGCCTACCGGATCGGCGCAGCCGTGCCCGGCGCGGTGCTGTGCGATCATGCCGGCTTCAGCGCAGCCTGGCCTGGCGTCATTGAGGGGTTGTCGCTGATCGGCTCTACCCAGATCCAGGGACGGGCAAGTCTCGGCGGTAATCTGTGCAACGGCTCACCTGCCGCTGACAGCGTCCCCGCCGTCATTGCCGCCGACGCGACCGTCAATATCATCGGTCCGAACGGCACACGTCAGGCGCTGGCGGAGGACATCATTGTCGGGCCCGGCAAAACGTCGCTGGCGACCGGCGAGATCGTTACGTCGTTCGATTTTCCGGCACGTCCGGCGCATTCGAGCGATTGCTATATGCGGCTGACGCCGCGGACCGAAATGGATATCGCGGTGGTCGGTGTCGGCATTAATCTGACACTCGACGACAGCGGCACCTGCGTTGCGGCCCGCGTTTCACTGGGCGCTGTTGCCCCGACACCGCTTCTCGTGGCGGAAGCGGCAAATACGTTAATCGGCACCAAAGTCGACGCTGCCGCACTGGACGCGCTCGGCAAGGCGGCAAGCGCCGCCTGCAACCCGATCTCGGACAAGCGGGGCACCAAGGAATACCGGATAAAGACGGCGGCCGTCATGGCGCGCCGTGCAGCAGAAAAGGCCCTGGAAAGGGCCAAAGCGAATTGATCAGGGGAGAATCATGGCAAAGACACATGTAACAACGACGGTCAACGGGGACGAGTATGAGTTCCTGTGTGAGCCGCAACAGACTCTGGTCGACGTGCTGCGCAATGAGCTGGAGCTGACCGGAACCAAGGAAGGCTGTTCGACCGGCGACTGCGGCGCCTGCAGCGTTATGCTGGATGGCACTCTTGTCTGTTCCTGTCTCATACTGGCGGTGGAAACTGACGGCAAATCGATCGATACCATCGAAGGCATGGCCAAGGGCGACGAGCTTCATCCCTTGCAGCGCCATTTCCTCGAGTTCAACGGATTGCAGTGCGGCATCTGCACGCCGGGCTATCTGATTGCGGCCCGGGCCCTGCTCGAAAAGCATCCCGATCCGACGGAATCCGAAATACGATACTGGCTGGCGGGCAATCTGTGCCGCTGCACCGGCTATGACAAGATCATCCGCTCCGTCCAGGCAGCGGCTGAAGAACTGAGAAAGGGCTGAACATGGCGACTATTCTTGAAGAATCCGGCTTTATACCGGAAAAAGAACTCAAAATTGTTGGCACCAACCCGGTTAAGCAGGACGGGATGGATAAGGTCACCGGTCGCGCCAATTTTGGCG
This sequence comes from Alphaproteobacteria bacterium, assembly GCA_047619835.1. Taxonomy (GTDB): domain Bacteria; phylum Pseudomonadota; class Alphaproteobacteria; order MPNO01; family UBA2964; genus JAYOEY01. The sequence goes on along the minus strand of JBLHKG010000362.1, from coordinate 1,605 downwards.
CTGATTTCTTCCTGCCGGGAATGCTGTACGGCAAGATTGCGCGGAGCCCGCATGCCCATGCCATCATCAAATCAATCGATACCTCGAAGGCCGAAGCGCTTCCCGGTGTGAAGGCGGTCATGACAGCTGCCGATCTGCCGGCAATTCCGCAAGGCACGCCGGGCGGGGATATGACCCGCAATTCGATGGCGCGCGAAAAGGCTCTCTATGACGGACATCCGGTTGCCGCCGTTGCGGCGACCAGCGAGGCGATTGCCAAGCGGGCGATCAAGCTGATCGAAGTCGAGTACGAGATTCTGCCGCATGTTATCGATCCGGTCGAAGCGATGAAGCCGGGGGCGCCCATTCTGCACGATTACATGCGGACCAATGGCGATCCCGACGCGAAGGACGAGCCGACCAACGTCAGTGAAAAAATGGTCACGCAGGCGGGGGACGTCGGTAAAGGCTTCGGCGACGCGGATATTGTCATTGAGCGCGAGTACGATTCCAAGCCGATGCATCAGGGCTATATCGAGCCGCAGGCCTGTGTCGCGAATTACTCCGAAGACGGGCAGATCGATCTCTGGACATGCACCCAGGCGCCGTTCGTCTATCGTGACCGGCTGTCGGGCATCCTCAAGCTCGATGCGTCCAAGATCAATGTACAGCAGTCGGAACTCGGCGGTGGTTTTGGCGGCAAGACGGGCTTCTATGCCGAACCGCTGGCGATCATCCTGTCAAAGAAATCCAACTGTCCGGTAAAAATGACGCTGTCGCGCAGCGAAGTTTTCCGGGGAACCGGCCCTGTTTCGGGTACCCATTCGCGGATCAAGATGGGCTGCACCAAGGACGGAATGATCACTGCCGCAGAGGCCGAACTGGTTTTCCAGACCGGGCCCTATACCGGGTCGATGTATTTCAACGCGCCGAACGCGATGTTCACGCGCTACGATCTGGAAAATGTTCATGTGACCTGTTTTGAGGTTGTCTCCAACCGGCCGAAGGTGAACTCGTTCCGGGCGCCCTGTGTGCCGCAGATCGTATTCGGTGTTGAAGGCGTCATTGATGAGATGGCTCGCAAGATTGGTATGGATCCCATCGAATTCCGGCTTAAGAACGCCTGCGGCGATGGCCACACCACGATCTATGGCGATACCTGGGGGCCGATTGGCTTTATCCAGACGCTTCAGGCCGCGCAGAAATGCGATCATTATACCTCCCCGAAGCCGGAAGGCGTCGGACGGGGCATTGCCGCCGGGTTCTGGTTCAATCGAGGCGGCGAGACCTCCGCCACGCTTAATCTGGCGCCCGATGGCACCGTGACAATTGCGGTCGGTACCGCCGATGTCGCGGGCTCGCGCGTGTCCATCGGCATGATGGCGGCGGAAGAACTCGGCATTCCGTTAGAGAAGGTGCGCGTCAATATGGCCGACACCAACTCGCTCGGCTTTAACCGCGTTACCGCCGGCAGCCGGACGACCTATTCGGTCGGCATGGTGGTGGTCGATTCCTCTCGCCAGGTCATCAAGGAGCTGTGCCGTCGCGCGGCCGCCATCTGGGATGTTCCGGTGGAAGGCGTCATCTACGAAGAGGGCGAGGTTCGTCCCGCGAGCTCCAATGTTG
>JBLHKG010000361.1:0-3647 GCA_047619835.1 Alphaproteobacteria bacterium | reverse complement strand
TCCCCCGGCACGCGGAGCGAAATATGGTTTGCCGTCAGGTGTGTCCAGCCAAAATGATCGACCAGCCTGTAGGCACAGGCGAGATTGACCCGCGCCTCCCATTCTTCTGCGCTGACCTTGTCCCGTACCGACGGGATCTCGATAGCCTGCATTCCATCTGGCGCCATATCGTCCTCCTGACTGTCTCAGCCGGTTTCCCTGCCTCCAAACGCTAACGCATTTAAAAGGCGGCTGCGAGTCCTGCGACCGCCCCTCAACTACTTGCCAAACAGCCCCTTGATGGATTTCGTGGCGTCATCAACCGCGTTGCCGGCGCCGCTGCCGGCCCCTTCCAGCATCTTCTTCGCGCCGTCCATCGCATCCTTGGCCATCTTGGCCGCGGAAGCGACACCAGCCTTGCCGGCACCGGCGATGCTGCCGGAAATTTCATCCATCAGTTTTCCGGCCACCTGGGCGGGCGTCGCGCCCTTTTCCTTCTTGCCGATATCCTTGAGATGAATGTCGGGCAGCGGCACCGAAACCGTTTTGCCCAGCAGAAGCGGAGAATTCAAGGCAACCTTGCCATCCCGAACATAGAGATGCTCGATGATGATCTTCTTGCCGCCTTCTTCCTCGGCCTCTTTCTTGTCGCCACCACCAGCACCAAGCGATTTGGCATAGGCATCGACATTTTTCTGGATGACATCGAAATTACTACCGCCATCACCGCTTTCATAGGTGATGTCGGGTCCGCTGATCACGACTTCCTTGATCACGATAATTTCGCTGGTCAGCGATGCGGGATCGATCTTGATGCTGACCGTGCCGAAGCTCATCGCCTTGTCGGTCTTGAAACCGGCGGGGTTGCCCATCCGGAAGCCGTTGAGCGCAGCCGCCCCGGACTGCAGTGACAGATCGACCGAGCTCAGCGTTACTTTGGTCTTGGTCGCCTCCGAGCCGAATTTTTCAACCGCTGTCTTTATGAGGGAGTCGAGATTCGAAGCGAAATACACCACCCCGCCAATAGCCAGCACCGCCACAATCGCGACGCCAATCAGCATCTTTTTCATGAAATCCCACTCCCCAATGTCTAATTGCAGTACGTCGCCATTCTAGGCCAGATTTGCCTGATGGTCATGCTTCTTTCTGGTGATCGGGGGTCGTCGGTCCTGGATGCCGACGATTTGACAGAACGGCTGCTTGCATCAATGCTCTCCCCTGAATAGCAGGGCTGAATAACAGGGCCAAATGACAGGGAGAAAAGCCATGTTCAAGCGCATCGATCATGTCGCGCTGCATGTGTCGGACATCGAGCGATCCATCGCCTTTTACGAGCAGCATTTCGGCTGCAAAAATTACTATGAACACCGATCCGGGGGCGGCTTTCGTATCGCCTATCTGAAGCTGGGCGATACTGTACTGGAGCTGACCCATCGCAGCGACGGCGACATGAAAGGGTTTCATTTCTGTTTTGAAACCGATGATTTCGCGGGCGCCGTGGCCGACATGGAAAAGGCCGGGATAGAATGCCTCCAGCCACCGCACGATACCGATGCACGCGAGCCGCGCGAAGCGGGATGGCGGCGGGTCGTGTTCAGCGGACCGGACGGCGAATCAATCGAACTCAGAGGCTAAATAGAGGAGGCTAAAAATGGCAGCACTTGAAGGAAAAACGGCAATCGTCACAGCCGCGGGCGGCGGCATCGCCGGCGCCATCGCCCGCCGGTACGCCGCGGAAGGCGCATCTGTGATGTGTGTCGACATCAATGAAGAGACCATCGCCAAAACGGTCGCCGATATCGAGGCCGCCGGGGGCCGCGCCGCCCCAAGCACCTGCGATGTCAGCAAGGAAGATCAGGTTCAGGCTTTGATCGCCGCAACGGTCACCGCCTTCGGCAAGATAGATATCGTGGTCAATGCCGCCGCCTTTTCCGAGCCGACCCATACTGTCGTCACCATGCCACTCGAGGTGTGGCAGCAGGTGCTCGACGTCAACATCACCGGCATGTTTCTGACGAGCAAATACGCCATCCCGGAAATGCAGAAGACCGGCGGCGGGTGCTTCGTCAATATCTCCTCGACCTTCGGCAGCATCGCCTGGCCGGGTCGCCCGGCCTATATGGCGACCAAGGCGGCGGTGAAACAGCTCACCCGTTCGGTCGCGCTCGATTTTGCCTCCGACAATATCCGCGCCAACAGCATTTCACCGGGGGCGATTGAGACCAACCGGCTGCTCGCGCGGACGCCGACGATGGACATCGTGCGCGAAAAAATGGTGCCGCTGCATCCGATCGGCCGTCTGGGCCAGCCGACCGACATCGCCAATGCGGCGCTGTTTCTCGCCAGCGATCAGTCGAGCTTCATGACCGGCGCCGATATGTTCGTCGATGGCGGCTTTACGATGATCTGACGGAACAGGAAAATCAAAAAGCATAAGGGAGAACACATCATGGGATTGCTGGACGGAAAGGTCGCAATCGTTACCGCGGCGGGCGGCAATATCGCGGGTGCGGCAGCGCGCCTGTTTGCCGCGGAAGGGGCGTCTGTCGCCTGCCTCGACATTGTCGAAGACGACGTTAATCAGACCGCCGCCGATATCAATGCGGCCGGCGGCAAAGCCATCGCGATGGTCTGCGACGTGACGGATGAGGAAGCGGTGAAAGCCGCTACCGCACAGACAGTTTCGGCTTTCGGCAAGCTGACCACCGTCTTCAATGCGGCGGCCTTTTCTGAAAAGCGTCACCGCGTCGCCGATATGCCGGTCGATATGTGGCGTTCGGTGATCGATGTGAACCTCACCGGCATGTTTATCGTCTGCAAATACGCCATTCCGGAAATGCAGAAGGCGGGCGGCGGCTCGATCATCAATGTCTCGTCGATCTACGGCAAGGTCGCGGCCCGCGAACGGCCCGCCTATTCCGCGTCGAAAGGCGGCGTGCGGATGCTGACCAAATCGATCACGGTCGATTATGCCGAAGACAATATCCGCGCCAACTCGATCCTGCCGGGACCGATCGAGGGCCCCAGATTGCTGGTGCGCAACCCCTCCATCGAGGCCGTGGTCGCCCGCCATGGGCAGCGGCTGCATATGAAGCGGCTCGGCCAGGCATCGGAAATTGCGCAGACCGCGCTGTTTCTCGCCAGCGACGAATCAAGCTTTACCTCGGGCGCCGACATGGCGGTCGATGCCGGCTACACAGCCTTCTGAGCGGGAGAAAAACAATGAACCGACTTGACGGAAAAATCGCCTTTGTGACGGCTGCCGGCGGCGCCATTGCCGGAGCCACCGCGCGATTGTTTGGCGCAGAGGGCGCGGCGGTTGCCTGTGTGGATATTTCACAAGCAACGGTCGAACAGACGGCGGAGGATATTCGGGCAGCGGGCGGGCGCGCCATCCCGCTGGTGTGTGACGTCACTGACGAGGATGCGGTGAAGGACGCCGTCGCCCGAACCGTGGGTGAATTCGGCGGGCTCACCACCGTGTTCAATGCGGCGGCCTACTCGGACCCGCTGGCCCCTGCCCTCGGCATCGATGTCGCGACCTGGCGCAAGACGCTCGATGTCAACGTGACCGGCATGTTCATCGTCATCCAGCAGGCGCTGCCCCATATGATAAAAGCCGGCGGCGGCTCGATCATCAATATCTCGTCGATCTATGGCGCAAGGGT
>JBLHKG010000360.1:0-3669 GCA_047619835.1 Alphaproteobacteria bacterium | reverse complement strand
CCCCTCTAGCTGCACCGGCGCGAGCGCAGCGCGCACCTTTTCACGGATGACCGCTTTCGAGAGCCGCGGCCGTTGCTCCTGCTGCGGAAACGCTGCGTTCTGGAACACCGTCATATGCGGCCAGATTGCGGAGGACTGAAACACCATGCCGATATCCCGCTTGTAAGGCGGGACGAATTCGCCGCTGGTTGACGAATAAACCACCTCACCCTCGGCGACGTCGACATTGATGCCTCGTACCGCATGAACCGAACCCTGATCGGTTTGATAGCGGACGTGGAGATTCCGAATTTCTATCATTGTTCGGTTCCCGTTTTTTGGGTTGCGTCATATCCCTGCCAAACCCGACCATACGCAAGGCCAGCGTCATAAGAAACAGTACCGTCATCAGCATGACGCCGATAGCGGCCACCGATTCAATATTTCCTTCGTCCCAAAGATACCAGATTAACACCGCAAGCACCTCATTGCTCGGGCCATCGAACAAAATCAGGGGCATACCGGCGAGGCGGACACTCAACAGGACGACATAGACCCAGACCCCGACCCCGACCCCGACGAAAGTCGCCATCATCAACGGGACAAAGATGCGAATCATGGTGCGCCAGGGCGGTGCACCGCTGACACTCGCCGCTTCCTCAAGATCGTGGTGGAGCGGGCTGGAGCGATTCCACGTGATTGGAAAACGCTCTAGGTTTCGCGAGGTTCCATCTTGGCCGCCGGGCCTTCGATCAGCTTGCAGAATATTTCGTAGCACCGGGCCGCGTTTTCCGAGACTGTCTGTTTCAGCGTCTCGTAATCTTCCATTTTACAACCTCGCGCGAGCATCGCCCTGGTGTCGCTACTCGCGCTTGCCTCGTCGAAATCATCACCGACGCTGAGCCGTAGAACGCCCTGGACGTTGCGCCATAAATGCATGGCTTTGACGAGCGACTCCGACATGCCGGGATCCAGTATCCCGGCGTGCTTCAGCCGGAGAAGCGCGTCAGTTGTGTTCGGTGACAGGATTTCAGGGTGCGCCGCGCCATATCGCAGTTGCAGATATTGGGCGATGAACTCGATGTCCACCAATCCACCGCGTCTGTTTTTGACGTCCCAGTCACCGCCCGATTTGCGGTCGCGTTCGATCCGCGCGCGCATGCTCGCGACGTCGCGCAGAAGTGTGTCGCTCTCACGTGGCGCGGTCAGAATGGAGCGGATAGCGTATTCCAGATCATCGCGAAAATGATCGCTCGCGAGGACAATGCGCGCGCGAGTAAGCGCCATGTGCTCCCATGTCCAGGCGCTTTCCCGATGGTATTTCAGGAACGATTCATACGATGACGACAGGGGACCTGAATTACCGGACGGTCTGAGGCGCATGTCCACCTCATAGAGGATGCCCTCCGCTGTCGGAGCGGTCAGGGCGCTCAGATAGCGCTGCCCCAGGCGTGTGAAATACGGGATCGGTGCGAGAGGCCGTTTGCCATCCGATTCCTCTTCGTCGCCGCGGTATATGAAGAGGAGGTCGAGATCGGAACTGATTGTGAGTTCTTGCCCGCCGAGTTTTCCGAGGGCGATAACGCCCATCTCTCCACCCGGGATGCGGCCATGGGCCTCCGCAAATTCCTGTTCGACCGGGGCATAGAGAGTTCGCAACGCAGTATCGGCGATGTCGGACAGTGCAATGCCTGAATTCTCCGGTGTGGTACGACCGCGCAGGATATGCACACCGACCTGGAACATCCGGTCATTGGCCTGACGCCGAACGATGTCGAGTACGTCCTGAAAATCCCGTGCCTTGTATTGAAGTGCCCGTGAGACTTCTTTGGCGAGCTGGTCGGCCCCCGGGACAGCATCGAAGAAGTCGGACTCGAGTACGGCGTCAAACAGGATGGGGTGTCGCCTGAGTGTCTCCGCGAGGCGGGGTGCGCTGCCCATGATTTCCGCCAGCAGTTCAAGCAGCGCGGGGTTGGAATGGAACAGCGAGAAAAGCTGAACGCCGGCCGGCAGTCCGGCGAGAAAATCATTGAACCCGAGCAGCGCGGCATCCGGGTTAAGCGTTTTTGAAAATGCTCCAAGCAAACCGGGCATCAACTCTGTCAGCAATTCGCGTGCGCGGGTACTGCGCGTCGCCGGAAAGCGCCCATGGTGCCAGTTGCGAATGACGCCGGAAGCGGCGGCCGGATCGCGGAATCCCCATGATTGGAGCGTCTTGAGCGTGTCCGGATGGTCTTCGCCACCTGTGAATACAAGGGTGCCAGTCCCGCCCAGTTCAGGAGATTCCTCGAACAACCGGCCATAGATGTCCTCGACTCGATGCAAGGTTCCGCGGATTCGCTCGTCGAGCCCGTTCGGACCATCCCGCTCCATGCCCATAAAGGCGGCGAAGGCGTTGAGTTTGGTTTCATCGGTCGGCAGTTCATGGGTCTGCTGATCGTCAATCATCTGCAACCGGTGCTCCACTCTGCGAAGGAACCAGTAATCTTCGATCAACGCGTCGGCGGTGGCCGCCTCGACATGACCGGCAGCGACGAGCGCCCGTAAGGCATCGCTGGTCCGCCGCTGCCGCAGAGTCGCGTCGCGTCCACCCCAGATCAATTGCTGGGTCTGGGCGAAGAACTCGATCTCGCGGATGCCGCCCCGGCCCAGCTTGACATTGTGGCCGGCGACCGCGATCCGGTTGCCACCCCTGTGGGCATTGATTTGCCGCTTGATCGAATGGATATCCTCGATTGCCGCGAAATCGAGGCTTCGTCGCCATATAAATGGTCGCAAGGTTTCGAGAAAGCGCTCGCCGGCGGCAATATCACCCGCAACCGGGCGGGCTTTGATCATTGCGGCGCGTTCCCAATTCTGCCCGATACTTTCGTAATAAGTTTCGGCGGCCATGACCGAGATAACCGGGGGGGTCGACCCTGGATCCGGCCGCAGGCGCAAATCGGTTCGAAACACGTATCCGTCCCCGGTCCTGTCTTCGAGAACGCGGCAAAGCTGACGCGCCAGGCGGACAAAATATTCCTGCGCCGACTGGGCCCCTGTATAGGGCGCCACGTCGTCATCGAATAAAAGAATGAGGTCGATATCGCTGGAATAATTGAGCTCACCCGCGCTCAGCTTGCCCATGCCAAGCACGATGAAGCCGCAATTGAGTTCGGGTTCGTCTGGATGAGGTAGCGAGAGATTGCCCGCATCGTGCCCCTCGCGAAGCAGAACCGCGACCGCCGCGCGAAGGGCCGAAATTGCAAACCGGCTCAGCGCTTCGGTGACTTCCTCGTCTGTCCATGTGCCGGTGACGTCGGCGACGGCGACGGTAAGCGCCGCCCGCCGCCGCAATTGGCGCAGCGCCTGCATGATGGCATCTATGCCCGCCGTGATCAGCGCCTTGTCCGCGACGGTCGCCAATATTGCCCTGAAGGCCTCGTCGGGTCCGTGTTCGAGGAGCATTCGAAAATGACCGGGGTCGACGATCACGCATTGGCTCAGGAACGGACTATTGCCAAATACAGCGCCGAATAAACCACCCCATCTGGCATCTTCGACTGCCGATTGGACGAATCGGACAAGTTCTTCGTCGTTGCCCCGGGCAGCGGCGTCGACCCAGCGCCGGAGGCCGTTTTCTACTGCTTGCGGATCTCCCGCGCGCGGCAGAACCTCGTTGCCAAGCCAATATTTTTGAGTCGATGTCTC
>JBLHKG010000359.1:0-3676 GCA_047619835.1 Alphaproteobacteria bacterium | reverse complement strand
TCGGAGGCAGCGTCTGGACGGCTCCGAATTTATCACCGAGTCCGAAGGCGCGCGCATTATCTGGCAGGGCGAGCCGGCGCTTTTGAGTATGCTTCGCGATGTAACGGAGCAGGAACAGACCAGAAAAGCCCTCGTCGAAAAAATAGCCGAACTCGACGTAGCCGATACAAATTATCGCCTTCTCTTCGAAGAGTCGGACTTTGGAATACGCATGGAGCGCCTCGGTGGCGAACGTATTTTTGTGAACGACATGTGTGCGAAAATGTTCGGGTATGAAAGTACAGAAGAATATTTCGAGGCGCTCTCCGTACCCGGAACAATGGTTGCACCGCATGACCGGGACTGGATGAAACAGAATCTGCAGTCACGTAAAGAGGGCAAGAAGGCCCTGAACGATTACGAATACGATGCCCTGAAAAAAGACGGATCAATAATGCCGGTTCAGGTGTTTGTGCGGGAAATTTCCTGGAATGGCGAAACCGCATTTCTTCGGACGATTTTAGATATCTCCCCTCGAAGAAGGGCTGAGAAAGAAAGGCGTGAGAGCGAGACTCGTTTTCGCGACCTGGTGGATGGGTCGGTCCTCCCTATCCAGATTTCAACGGTTGATAGAAGCTTTGTATATGTTAACCAGATGTATCTGGATCTTCTTGGATATGAATCCGCCGACGAGTTCTTCGAATTCCGGGCCAAGGCAATTGCCCCACATGATCGCCAACGAATTATCGACATGGCGAATGCCCGTAGCAGGGGGGACGACGTTCCCCAAATCTATGAATATGACGCGATTACGAAAGACGGTCGGTTCATACCGCTCCAGACCCACTCGCGGGAAATTTTATGGGAAGGCAAGATGGCCTACCAGAGAACGTTCGTCGATCTGACCGAGCGGAAACGGACCGAGGAACAACTTCGTCAGGCCCAGAAGATGGAGGTCGTCGGGCAGCTCACCGGGGGCATTGCGCATGATTTCAACAATATCCTGACCGCCATCACCGGCAATCTGCAATTGGCCGCCGATCGCCTTGAACCGACCAGCGCGACCGGGACCATGGTCGAACGGGCGCTCGACGCCGCGTGGCGTGGCGCGACGCTGACCCAGCGGTTGCTGGCGTTTTCCCGCAGACAGGCGCTGGTGCCTCAGGTAATCGATGCGCGCGCTTTAGCGGAGGGGATGATCGATCTGTTGCAGCGTACGCTGGAGAAATCGGTCAGCGTCGAGTTCATGGGCGAAGATGATCTCTGGAAGTGCGACGCCGACCCGAGCCAGCTCGAGAACGCGATTCTTAATCTCGCCATCAACGCACGTGACGCCATGCTGGGTGGAGGGAAACTGACCATAGAAACCCAAAATATCAGCCTCGACGATGATTACGCCGCCGCGCAGGCGGAGGTTGCGCCCGGCCAATATGTTATGATCGCGGTGACCGATACCGGTACCGGAATGCCGCAGGACATCATCGACCAGGTGTTCGATCCGTTTTTCACCACCAAGGAAATCGGCAAGGGCTCGGGGCTGGGCCTCAGCATGGTGTTTGGTTTCGTGAAGCAGTCCGGCGGGCACGTGACGGTCTATAGTGAGGTAGGGGTCGGAACGACGGTCAAGCTGTATCTGCCGCGCTCGAGTGGCGGAGAAGAAGAACCAGCTTCGCTGCCGGCAGCGCCATCGGAGGTTCCGCGCGGACGCGGCGAAACCATCCTCGTTGTGGAGGATGAGCCCAGCGTCCGTACGCTAAGCGTTGCGTTGCTCTCCGATCTTGGATATGAAATTCTTGAGGCGGCGGATGGTCCCGCCGCGCTACTGATCCTCGAAACATCGCCGCATGTCGATTTGCTGTTTACCGATGTTGTGCTTCCCGGCGGCATGCGGGGGCCGGAACTGGCGGCTGAAATAATGCGTCGTCGTCCGGGGATCGCAGTTTTATACACGTCCGGCTATACGGAAAACGCCATTGTACACCATGGGCGTCTGGACGAGGGCGTTGAGCTCCTGAACAAGCCCTTCCGGCGCGAAGACCTTGCAAGAAGAGTTCGTGCCGTGCTTGATCGGTCTCACGAGTGAATGTCTGGTGTCTTGGGAGAATGAAATTCTTTTGGAAGATTTCGGTTGCCACCGGTCGGCGGAACCCAACGAGAAGCACAGTGCAGCGGTTCGCGCCGTCTTTTCCGTTTACCGCAGGATTTCAAACCCAAGACTGTTGAAGTCCACCGCAGCCATGTGATGGACAAGATGGACGTGGCGTCACTGGCAAATCTGGTGCAGATCATCGCGACGTTCGATGACAGTCAGAGGACTCGGTAACGTAAATCGACGAATTCTGATAGTCAGTTGAATTTTCTGGCCTCTTGCTATTTTATAATTGTTGTACTTGTCTATAGCGTGGGTTTTTTGGTGAGGTTGGATGTTTGATTTAAGGAAACTGGCTATTTCGGGCCTGTGGGGGAGGGACTAGAATCTTGGACGAAATTCGCGTTCTCGCGATGGACGACGACAAGGGTTTTCGCGACTTCCTCAAAGCGTTTCTCGAGAAATCAGAGTGTCGCTGGAAAATCGCCAGTGATATGGGTGAATTTGAGCTTGCCTATCGGGACCTCGACCCCACCGTTATTTTGCTCGACATGGTCATGCCCGGAACCGACGGCATCGAGGTTATGCAATGGCTGACGGAGCAAAGCTATGGGTCCAGGCTGGTCCTGATCTCCGGTTATAATCCGATGTACACGGACTCGGCCAAATCGCTCGGCTCGGCCCGTGGTCTTGCCGATGTGATTAGCCTGCAAAAGCCGGTGCGTCTGGCCGCTCTCCGCGAGGCTCTCGGTGTTTTCTGATTTTTGGGCGGTGAAGACCCAACGTCAAACTCACAAGTTCCCGACGGGTTGGTTCGGCGTCAGAACGACCACCGGGATAACGCGGGCGCTGCCGATTTTCGCCTCATATTCATCATAGAGCGGATAGACGCTTTTCATCGCCTGCCACAGCCGGGCGCGCTCGGCGCCTTCGGCGCTCTGTGCAACGGCAGATCGAAGATCGGCGCCCACCTGTATAACCACCTGCGGATTGTCGATGAGGTTCAGATACCATGCCGGATGGGTCGGCCTGCCGCCTTTTGAAGCAATGACGACGTAATTGTCCCCCTCCCTTCCATAAACCAGCGGTGTGGTGCGCGCGATATGCGTTTTCCGCCCGATGGTGGTCAGCAGCAGGCAGGGGAAACTGCCTTCAGCGGCCAGCCGGTCCCACATATGCCCCTCGGCGCCGTTGGTCGCCCGGTAACGTTCAACATGATCCCTGACCTTGTCCGCCTGTGCCATCGCGTATCTCTCCGTTTTCCATCCCGGTGAATTAGACCCCGGTGAATTAGACCCCGGTGAATTAGACCCCGGTGAATTAGACACCGTTGTCCCCGGCGCATAATATTCATGTTGTCGCGTGACACCAACCACCGCCCACCGCCAGATCACAGAGGAGCCATCCATGGCACGGTACCAGCCGCTATCCCCCGATCAGATGACCGCCGAGCGCCAGGCCGTTTATGACGACATCGAAAAGTCGCGCGGCAGCGTCAGGGGGCCGTTCCCGCTTATGCTGCATAACGCGGGGCTCGCCTCGGCGGCTCAGAGGCTCGGCGGTTATGCGCGGTTCGAATCGAAGATCGAGCCAAGGCTGCTGGAATTC
>JBLHKG010000358.1:0-3681 GCA_047619835.1 Alphaproteobacteria bacterium | reverse complement strand
ACCCGAAAGGAGGCGCGTTCCGGCCTTGGGCTCGCGCCGACCAGCGCGATGGTTTTGCTGTCAGACAGCACGCGTTCGATCAATGCGTCGGGATAATCAAAGGGCACTATGCGCTGGCCTTGCTTGCATCCGCATCCACCACATCGGCGTTAAGCCTGGCATGCGCCGCCTTCATGACCTTGCCGAGATAATGATCGGAAAAGGTAACAGGCGGATATTTGGCGCCTTCGGTTCCGGTGCAGCTCGGGACGCACTCAATCAGCGCGTCGTGGTTGGGGCTGTGAAAGAACACCAGCGAGAGGCGGTCCACGCCGGCATCCGGCGGATTGCCGACCCGATGCAGTGTCGAATTCCATTGGTCGTTGGTCCAGCGCGCCAGCGCATCGCCGATATTACACACGATCCCGCCCGGCGGGTTCTCGACATCGATCCACTCGCCGGATCGGTTGAGAACCTGTGTGCCGCCGGGCACCGCGTCGCCCCGGAGAAAGGTCAACGTGCCGTAATCGGTATGTTCGCCGGCGCGTAGCTGTCCCTCAACGGGCTGCGCGTCGTTCTGCGCCGGGTAGCGAACCAGCCGGGCCACGCTCGATTGATGGTCGAACTTGTCATCAAAATAGGTGCGGTCGATATCGAGGGCGAGGGCGATGATATCGAGCATGCGCTCGCCCAGTGATCGCATCTCCCGATCATAGGCCAGCATGGTTTCCCGAAATTTATCAGGTTGGGTGGGCCAGCGGTTGGGCGCCATCATGGCCGTCCTTGGATCGCCCGGTTGCCAGTCCTCGCCGGTGAATTCCTCGGGACCGAAAGCAAAGGCTTCCTGTAGGTCCGGCGGCGCCTCTTTGCCGATGGAATAGGAAAGCGAGCGATCCATGAACCGGTTATAGCCGCGGCTGACCTTTTGCGGCGGGCGCTCAACCTTGAGCTTTTCGTCGAGTTGCTGGGCGAAGAAATCGGCTGCCATCTGGCGGGTTGCGGCCATGATATCTTCATCGACGCCATGGCCGGTTACGACGAAAAACCCGGTTTCCCTGCAGGCCGCATTGATTGCGGCGGCGATCGATTTCCGAGCGTCCTGATTTCCGCTGAAAAACGGCTGGATATCGATAATGGGTATATTGTTTTGGGCCATTCGGTCTGTCCTCTCAATTCAGGAAATGGTACGTCTTCCTGTGTGGGCGGGGCAACCGCTAACCCTGATGGACCAAGATCAGGGTATTATAATACCGTTGTCTTAAGTCCTTGTTTCGGGGCCGGTATTTCGTGTTGACTTCCAAAATTTCCATGGCATACTCCGCCGCCTTCGCTGGTCGGGACGGTCCCGGCATAGCGTAACTTCATTATACGGATCCGGGAAATGACGACCTATTCCGCTCGACCGACTGAGGTCGACACAAAATGGTACCTGATCGATGCCGAAGGCCTCGTTCTGGGACGCCTTGCGACCATCGTGGCGATGATGCTGCGCGGCAAGCACAAGCCGATGTTCACGCCGCATATCGATTGCGGCGACAATATCGTCGTGGTGAATTGCGAGAAAATTCAGCTCACCGGACGCAAGCGGACCGATAAGGTTTATTATCGGCATACCGGTTACCCGGGCGGCATCAAGAGCCGGATTGCCGGAGAAATTCTCGAAGGTGCGCATCCCGAACGGGTGATTGAGAAGGCCGTTCAGCGGATGTTGCCGAGGGGTCCGATGGGCCGCAAGCAATTCAAGAAGCTTAAAATTTATGCCGGATCCGAGCATCCGCATGAAGCGCAGACTCCAGAGGTCCTTGATCTCGCTGCGATGAATCCAAAGAACACGAGGAGCGCCTGACCATGGCTGAAGTAACCGGCGCAACGCTGGCAGATGTGATGCCCGAACAGGTAGCTGTAACCGCTGTCCCACCTGTTGAGATGGCGATGTCACCCGTTTACGAGCGCAAGGTCGATGATCTCGGGCGGTCTTATGCCACTGGAAAGCGGAAAGATGCGGTCGCCCGTGTCTGGGTCAAGCCAGGTTCCGGCAAGATCCTCGTAAATGGCCGCGAGGGGAATATTTACTTCGCGCGTCCGACACTGCAGATGATTATCCGTCAGCCTTTCGACACTATCGAGCGCAAGACCGAGTACGATGTTGTGTGCACGGTCAAAGGTGGTGGTCTGTCAGGCCAGGCCGGTGCGGTGCGGCACGGAATTTCGAAGGCACTGACGCTGCAGGACCCGGATCTGCGTGCGGCGCTCAAAAAAGGCGGATTCCTTACCCGGGATTCGCGAACGGTCGAGCGGAAGAAGTACGGCAAGCCCAAGGCCCGTCGTTCCTTCCAGTTCTCAAAACGCTAGGGATTACCGAACAGGTTTCGGAAAGGGCGTCCCGGTGGGGCGCCCTTTTTGTTATTGCGCGCTATCAATTATTCGTACCGCTTATTGAGTTTGGTGTAAGAGAATCAGTGCCATGACATATTCGGTTTTTATCGACGGTGAAGAGGGGACGACGGGTCTGCAGATCCGAGAACGCCTCGAAGGCCGTTCTGAGCTTGAGCTCATCCATCTGACGGCGGATAAACGTAAGGATGCCGCAGCGCGGCGTGACGCGCTGAATTCCGCTGATTTGTCCATTCTGTGCCTGCCGGACGATGCCGCGCGCGAGGCGGTTGCGATGATCGACAATCCTGTAACACGGGTAATCGACGCATCGGCGGCTCATCGGGTTGCCTTCGGCTGGGTTTACGGGTTTCCCGAAATGTCTTCCTATCAGGCGTCGGTGATTGCCTCTGCGATGCGCGTTACCAATCCCGGCTGTTATGCGACGGGTGCCGTGGCTTTAATCCGCCCTTTGGTGCTGGCGGGTCTGCTGCCGGTCGATCATCCGATTGTGATCAATGCGGTGTCTGGCTACTCCGGCGGTGGCAAGTCGTTGATCGCGCGGATGGAGGATCCGCAGGCCGCTGACCCGATCGGCAGCGCCTTTTTTCTTTACGGGCTCGGGCTGGAGCACAAGCACGTGCCCGAGATGCAGGCCCATGGGGTTCTGGAGCAACGCCCGCTGTTTACACCGAGTGTCGGGCGGTTCCGTCAGGGGATGATCGTCGAAGTTCCGCTGCAGCTATGGGCGCTGCCCGGAACGCCATCGGTTGAAGCAATCAGGGAAGCGCTGGCCTCATATTACGAGGGACGATATTTCGTCACACTCGCGGATGCCACCGAGACTGAAGTACGGGCTGGTTCTCTTGATCCAGAGGAGTTGAACGACACCAATCATTTGCGCCTGTTTGTTTTTGGCAATGAGGACCGTGGACAGGTCCTTCTCGCGGCACAGCTGGATAATCTTGGCAAAGGAGCGTCCGGCCAGGCGGTGCAGAATATGAATCTGATGCTGGGTCTCGACGAGCGCGCCGGAATCGATGGTCAGGCATAACGGCCACATCGTATGTCTTATCCTCTTACGCCTGATGCCATGCCGATAATTCTGGCTTATCGCGGTGTCGTCCCAAGAATAGCTGATGATGCCTTTGTCGCCGCCGGCGCCACGGTCATCGGTGACGTTGAAATTGGCACTGAAGCCAGCATCTGGTTTGGTTGCGTGCTTCGCGGCGATGAACATTCGATCAAGATCGGGGCGCGATCCAATCTGCAGGATGGCACAGTTGTGCATGTAAGCGGCAGGAAGCAGGGGACTTATATTGGCGCCGA
>JBLHKG010000357.1:0-3684 GCA_047619835.1 Alphaproteobacteria bacterium | reverse complement strand
GGCGCGGGACGACACCGCACCGGAGCAGCAGATATCGATTTCCGGATGGTCATGGGCGAGACAGGCCCGTTCGCGCTTCGAGCCGGTAATTGCACCGACTTTGGCTCCGCTCGGGGTTCCCGCACGCGGCATTAAAGCCCGAAGGCCGGGCGCTGCGTGTTGGTGGTCATGAGATTGCGGTAGCGCGCCAGCGCCCAGAGCGGGAAATAGGCGCAGTACCCGTGATAGCGGAGATAGAACACGCGCGGAAAACCGACCGCATTGTAATATTCCTCGTCCCAGTTAGCGCCATCGCGCGGCGCCTTGAGCAGCCACTCGATACCACGGCGGACCTCAACGCATTCGACATCGCCAGCCGCCATCAGCGCCAGCACCGCCCACGCGGTCTGCGAGGGGCTCGAAGCCCTGGACTCTCCCTTATGATCGGGCCAGTAGGTGGTGCAATCCTCGCCCCAGCCGCCATCCTCGCGCTGCTGCGCCTTGAGCCAGTTGACCGATTTGCGGATATGCGGCGCATCCATGTCTTCGCCGGCGGCGTTCAGCGCACATAGCGCCGACCACGTGCCATAGATATAGTTGGTGCCCCAGCGACCGAACCAGGAGCCGTCCTTTTCCTGCTCGCGACGCAGATATTTGAGGCCCTTGGCCATTACGGGATGGTCGCGGTCGACGCCAAGCTGCGCCAGCATCGAGATGCAGCGGGCGCTGACATCGGCGGTCGCCGGATCGAGCAGCGCGCCGTGATCGGCGAACGGAATATGTTCCAGCCAGTAATATTCGTTGTCGGCATCGAAGGCGCCCCAGCCGCCATGCGAACTCTGCATGCCGGTGACCCATTCGGCGCCCCGCGCAACGGATTCGCGGAGCGAAAGATCACCCGTACGATCCAGCGCCGCCACCACTGCAGCGGTGTCATCGACGTCCGGGTAATAATCATTGCGATACTGAAACGCCCAGCCGCCCGGCCGCACCTTGGGCCGGTTCACCGACCAGTCGCCCTTGACGTCGAGAATCTGGCGATCCGCCAGCCATTTGGAGGCGCGTGAGATGACCGGATCGTCTCCGGGGTGTCCCGCTTCCATCAGCGCATGTGCCGCCAGCGCGGTATCCCACACCGGCGACACGCAGGGCTGAACATAGGCGCGATCACCGTCGACAACCATCAGATCGTCGACTGCCTTGCGGGCGGCGACATAGTCCGGGTCGTCCCGCGCATAACCCAGCGCGTTGAACGCCATCAACGTGTTCGCCATTGCCGGGAAAATCCCGCCGAGACCGTCCTCGCCGTTCAGACGTTCGCGGATAAATTTCATCGCCTTGTCGATGGCGCGCTGCTGCGCGAATTTTGGCAGATACGGCCCGACATAGCGGGCCACCCGGTCCAGTACGATCATGATGTCGCCCAACCAGTGACCGGTTGGGTTATGCATCCAGGTCTTTTCTTCCTCCGGCGGGATGACGAACAGCTCCTGGATTTCGATCCCACGAGGATTGGTTGCCACCGGCCTGACCGCCTGCAGAACCAGCAACGGCACCATGACGGTCCGCGACCAGTAGGAAACCTTTTTCAACAGATTGAGCGGCGACCGGTTGGGCGCCAGCAGAACCTCAACCCGGATCAGCGGGCAGGCGCGCCAGGGAACCTGACCGAACAGCGCCAGCGTGATCCGCGTAAAGACATTGGCCCTGGCAGCGCCGCCATGACCAAGAATGGCATCGCGGGCGCGTGTCATATGCGGCGCCTCCGTATCGTCGCCAACCATCTTCAAGGCGAAATAGGCCTTGACGCTGGCGCTCATGTCGAATGGTCCGCCATGAAACAACGGCCAGCCGCCATGATCGTCGCTCTGTATTTCCCGCAGATAGTTGGCGATCCGTCCTTCGGTCTCGTTGTCTATCTCATCAAGGTAATGATTGAGCAGAATATATTCGGCGGGAATGGTGGCATCCGCCTCGAGCGCATAGACCCAGTGTCCGTCGGCTTCCTGCCGATCCGCCAATGATGTCGCGACTTCCTCGATTGTTGCGTCGAGCAAAGCCGTTTCGGGGGCATCGGTCCCAACCGCAAAAGGAACAGTCTTCAACATCAACGCGCCCTGATTAAACGAAATTCCTGGCGAAACATTTCCGCCAGCTCACAACCCGATACCGCTACAGATAGTTTCAAGCACCTAAATTCCCGTCAATTATGTCCGAGAATCATGAGGAACCTCAATAGTTTCACACAATCGGCTCAAAATGTTTCTGCGATTTTGCAGGTTCCGCGCCGTGCCAAATCTCCATACGGCGCTTATATGAGCCCATAGCACAGTAAAATCCAGATTTTTTGTGCTTTTCCGAGTGAAACCGGCTGATCGGGACACTGCCAGCCCCGATTTACCAGCCGATCCAGAATTCGGCGGTAATTCTGCATCATCATGATCGCCGGTCGCATGGTCCGGCGATCACAGACGGCAAGGGCCACCGCCGCGTCGGCATAGCGCCGTTGAGCGAGGTTGGCGAGTTCAGCGCAAACCTCCGGAAAGCGTGGATGCAGAATGGCCCGCTGCGGACTATTGGGCGGAATATCGTAAACCGCGAGCATGTCGTTCGGCACATAAAGGCGATCAATCGCCGCATCCTCGGCCAGATCGCGAAGAATATTGGTCAGTTGCAGCGCCTGCCCGAGCGACCAGGCTACCGGTTCGCCGCGCACATCATCGATTCCGAAGATCCTGTTGGACAGGCGGCCAACGGCACAGGCCACGCGGTCGCAATAAGCCTCCAGCGCGGCGATAGTCGGCATCCGAACCGCCTCCACCGCATCTATTTCCATCCCCTCGATCACCGAGAGAAAGACCTCCTTGCGAAGACCGAACGCCTCGATCGGGTCCATCAGGGCGAGCGAGACCGGCAATTTTGGGCGCCCGGCGTATAATCTTTCGATCTCGACCCGCCAATCGGCGAGCCGCCGCAGCTTGTCATCCTCCAGACCCGGATCGTCGGCTATATCGTCAACTTCGCGGCAAAAAGCATAGACGGCATACATAGCGTCGCGCTTCTGGCGCGGCAGCATGCGCATCGCCCAGTAGAACGAAGTGCCCGATGCCCGCACCACGCTCGTGACGTGTTCTAGTGCCTGTTCCCGCTCCATGATCGGCGCAGCATAGATCAAATTGGCCTCGCTCGTCATGGCACATCACCGTGACCGGATGTCGGAGCGCTATAGGCCCGGCCTTTCCATGCGCCGCCCTGCCCCCGATAGTGACGGATAGCGGAGGAAATCGTCATCAGGCTGTACAAACAGGCCACCCCGGGGAGGAGGAACGCCCGCCAGGGATGCAGCCCGAAATGATGCAGCATCGGCACATAGAGAACCGTCATCAAAGCCGCCCCGGCGCCGCCAAACGCCATCGCCGCAAGGTCCTGCTGAAGAATACCGACGATCAGCGCGATTGGCGGCACAAGATACAGAAAAACCATGCCCAGCACGGTGCCCCCCAGTAAAAGCAGCGAATGGTTCAGCTGTATGTAGGCGGTTCGGGCCACCATGTTCCAGATGCCGGAAATCCCGTCATAGCCCCGAATGCTTCGGCTGGAATCGGTGAGACCAAGCCAGATTTTTCCTTCTTTGGCGATCTCGCCGGCAAGCGCGCAATCGTCGATCACCCGGCCCCGGATGGCCGCCATCCCGCCGATCCGATC
>JBLHKG010000356.1:0-3695 GCA_047619835.1 Alphaproteobacteria bacterium | reverse complement strand
TCTCGCCTGGCTGATCGATTGTGATGCCGAGGTCAGCATCATCACGCGCAAGGACGAAGACGCGCTGGAGCTGGTTCGCCACGACGCCGCGCATGTCATGGCGCAAGCCGTGCAGGAGCTCTACCCTGGAACGCAGGTCACCATCGGCCCTTCGATCGAGAACGGGTTCTATTACGATTTCGCGCGTGAAGAACCCTTTACGCCGGAAGATCTGGAGAAGATCGAACGGCGGATGAAAGAGATCATCTCTGCCGACGAGCCCTTTGTTCGTGAAGTGTTGGATCGTGACGCCGCGATCCGCCTGTTCACCGGGATGGGTGAAAAATACAAGGCCGAGCTGATTGAAGGCCTGCCTGCCGGCGAAGACGTTTCAATCTATCGCCAGGGAAAATGGTTTGATCTTTGCCGCGGTCCCCATCTGCCGTCGACCGGAAAGGTGGGCACTGGTTTCAAGCTGTTGAAGCTGGCCGGGGCCTATTGGCGGGGCGATTCACGTAACCCGATGCTGCAGCGTATCTATGGCACGGCATGGCGCGACGAAAAGGAACTCGCCGCGCATCTGCACCGGCTTGAGGAAGCTGAAAAACGCGACCACCGCCGGCTCGGGCGCGAGATGGACCTGTTCCATTTCCAGGAAGAGGCGATGGGGTCTGCCTTCTGGCACGCCAAGGGCTGGACGCTGTATCGCGCCATCGAAAGCTACATGCGAACGCGTCTCGATGCCGCCGGGTACCAGGAGGTCAAAACCCCGATGCTCTATGATCGGGTGTTGTGGGAGAAGTCCGGCCATTGGGAAAAATTCCGCGAGCACATGTTCACGGTCGATACCGAGGATGAGCGTACGCTCGCGGTAAAGCCGATGAACTGTCCCGGCCACGTACAGATTTTCCGCCAGGGCATCAAAAGCTATCGCGATCTGCCGCTGCGCATGGCCGAGTTCGGCTCGTGCCATCGCTACGAACCGTCGGGCGCGCTGCATGGGTTGATGCGGGTGCGGTCCTTTGTGCAGGATGATGCGCATATTTTCTGCACCGAAGATCAGGTGACCTCCGAGACCAGGGCGTTCTGCGATCTGCTGCAGACGGTCTATGCCGATTTCGGCTTTACCGACGTGGTCGTCAAGTTCTCTGATCGACCGGAAGTGCGCGCTGGCGACGATGCCGTGTGGGACAAGGCCGAGAGCGCGCTTAAAGCCGCCGTCGATGAAGCGGGTCTCGATTACACGCTCAACCCGGGAGAGGGAGCGTTCTACGGCCCCAAACTTGAATTCGTGCTGCGCGATGCGATTGGTCGGGACTGGCAGTGCGGTACGTTACAGGTTGATTTCGTTCTGCCTGAACGTCTCGATGCCGATTATGTCGGGGTCGATGGCAACAAGCAGCGCCCGGTCATGCTGCATCGGGCGATCCTCGGCTCGTTCGAGCGCTTTATCGGTATCCTGATCGAAAATTACGCTGGTCGCATGCCGCTCTGGCTGGCACCGGTTCAGGTGGTGGTGGCGACCATCACGAGCGCCGCCGATGGGTATGCGCAGGAGGTGGCGGCGGCGCTTGCTGCCGCCGGCATCCGGGCGGAGCTTGATATCCGTAACGAAAAAATCAATTACAAGGTGCGTGAGCACAGCCTCGCCAAGGTGCCTGCCATCATGGTGGTCGGCGCGCAGGAACTTGAGGCCCGTTCGGTGGCGCTCCGTCGGCTCGGCGGCAAGGATCAGGAACTCCTTGCGCTGGACGATGCGGTCGCTAGACTTAAACAGGAATCCGCCCCGCCTGCCGGCTAAACCGGTGGCGGGTTTGATGACCGCTCAAAGG
Organism: Alphaproteobacteria bacterium; assembly: GCA_047619835.1. Lineage (GTDB taxonomy): Bacteria > Pseudomonadota > Alphaproteobacteria > MPNO01 > UBA2964 > JAYOEY01. The sequence goes on along the minus strand of JBLHKG010000356.1, from coordinate 1,884 downwards.
CGGTCGCGGAAAACAGAAGAGGAGATACGTTCATCGCAAGAAGACCTTTTTTCCGACCGGAGCCCGAAAAGGACGACCGGTGCATAAATGAGGCGATCCTGGCAGCGGAAGTGCGCCTGATCGACCCCGATGGCGAACCGCTTGGTGTGGTGCCGATTGCCGAAGCCCTGGCCAAGGCCGAGGGGTTTGGCCTCGATCTGGTGGAGATGGCGTCAACCGCCGTGCCCCCGGTCTGCAAAATCCTCGATTACGGCAAGTTCAAATACGAGGATCAGAAGCGCAAGGCCGAGGCGCGCAAAAAGCAGAAGACCATCGAGGTCAAGGAAATCAAGATGCGTCCCGGAATCGAGACGCACGATTACGACGTCAAGATGCGTTCGATGAAGCGCTTTCTCGAAGACGGCGACAAGGTAAAGGTGACGTTGCGTTTCCGCGGCCGCGAACTTGCCCATCAGGATCTCGGCATGAAGGTCCTGTACCGGGTGAGGGACGATCTGGAAGAACAGTCCAAGGTCGAACAGTACCCGAGGATGGAAGGTCGCCAGATGGTCATGGTGATTGCGCCGCGGTAGGAAATCCCGGCGAATTCAACTGCTTCTCGTCGTTCCGCCTTCTCCCTTGCCTTTGGGGGAAGAGGCGGCTATAAACCGCAGCCCCCGGCGATTTCCGGGGGCTTTGCGCTTTTTGCGGCGTGAAAACAGGTGGTCCGGCTATTTTCGGCTGATCGAAAGACAGGACGGAAATGGGCATGCCGAGGCCGCCTGATACGGTGAAACACCATATTTGAGGATACCGAAAATGCCCAAGTTGAAGACTAAATCGAGCGCTAAAAAGCGTTTCTCCAAAACCGGGACGGGCAAGATCAAGCGCAATTTCGCCTATAAGGGCCATTGCCTTGAAGAAAAGTCCCAGAAGATGAAGCGTAAGGCACGTGGTACGACGACGTTGGCGGCAGTGGACGCCAAAATCGTCCGTATTTTCATGCCCTATCTCTGATTTTCCCGGAATCTCAGCTTTAAACACGGAGAAACACGATGTCACGCGCACGTATGGGCGTCCAAGCGCACGCCCGACACAAGAAAATTATCAAGCTCGCCAAGGGCTATCGCGGTCGTAATTCCGACGCGTTCCGCATTGCCAAGGAAAAGGTCGAGAAGGCGCTGCAATATGCCTATCGCGACCGGCGCAACAAGAAGCGCAATTTCCGTGGCCTGTGGATCCAGCGCATCAATGCCGGCGCCCGGCTTAACGGCCTGACCTATTCGCGGCTGATGGACGGAATCAACAAGGCCGGGATAGAGCTCGACCGAAAGGTTCTGTCGGATCTCGCGATCAAGGAACCGGAAGCCTTCAAAACGGTTTGTGAACAGGCCCAGGCCGCGCTCGCCAGCTAATCTCGGCGCCGCAGCAATGCGGGGTGGGCTGCCGAAGCGGGGACGCGGATGACGACTGATACTCTCGACAAATTGCGGGACGAGCTGCTCGGCGCTGTGGCTGCTGCAGCCGATCCCGATGCGTTAGAGGACATCAGGGTTCGTGCGCTGGGACGTGCCGGAATCATCACCGAACAGCTCAAGGGTCTGGGAGCCGCAGCGCCCGAAGACCGCCGTGCGCTCGGCCAGGGGCTGAACGCGCTCAAAAACACTGTGGCCGATGCCATCGCCGCGCGTAAGGAAGTGCTCGATACCGCTGGCCTTGATGCGCGGCTCGCCACCGAGACGATTGACGTCACCCTACCGTCCCGCCCCGAGGCATCAGGGCGCATTCACCCGATCAGCCAGACCATTGATGAAATGGTGGCGATCTTCTGCGAGATGGGGTTTTCGGTCGCCGAGGGCCCGCATATCGAGACCGACTTCCATAATTTTACGGCGCTTAACATTC
>JBLHKG010000355.1:0-3696 GCA_047619835.1 Alphaproteobacteria bacterium | reverse complement strand
AAAAGAATGGTGGGCGATACTGGGATTGAACCAGTGACCTTTCCGGTGTGAACGGAACGCTCTCCCGCTGAGCTAATCGCCCTTCGACCGGGGCATGTTCGCTGCCCGGCGAGGCCCCGCATATAAGGCAGCAGCGTTCCGCAAGTCAAGCGATCCGCAAATTGAGGCTGTGCGCCGGTTGTGTTGCGGACGCGAAACCCTATCTTTCCTCTGATGAAGACACCCAGGCACATAATTTTATCGTTGGTGCTGGCCGCGCTGGTCTTGCCCGGGGTGGCGTCCCGCGCTGAACCGGCGGGCGCGGCGGAGGATCGCCGTCTTGCCCTTGATTACACGGTTTATATCGGCGGGTTTCGCGTGGTCGATATCGCGCTCAAAGCCGAGCTGGCGGATCGGGCCTATCGGATAAATATGGATTTGAAGGCGCAGGGGCTGTTGAACATGATCCTCGACTGGTCGATGTCGGCTAATTCTTCCGGGAAAATGGTGGGCAGAAAAATTGTGCCGGTCAAAGCCGGCCATGACAGCCGATGGCGCGGCAAGCAGCGCCGAATTCGCCTCCGCTACTCGAAAGGGGTCGCCCCGACGGTCGAATCCGTGCCGCCTGCGACCAGCGATGACCGACGAGTGGTCCGGCCCGAAGACCGCCTCGGCGCTCGCGATCTTGCCGGCGGCATTCTTGCGACATTGCTGGCGGTCGGTGGGGCCGATAGCTGCAGCCATACCGAGCCCGTGTTTGATGGAAGGCGGCGCTTTGACATTGTCTTCGATGAGGTGGCGCGTGACCGGCTGAAACCGAGCGATTATTCGCCATTTGGCGGCATGGCGCTGCGCTGTACCCTCACGATCAAGCGAATTGCCGGATTTCGCCTGCGCCAATCGCGCTATCGCTGGATGTCGGGCGGCAAGGCCACCGTGTGGATCGGTCGTGTTTTTGCCGGCGCGCCGCCAGTGATGGTGAGAATGGAAATGGAAACCGCCTTTGGCCCGCTGAGAGCTCATCTCTCCGGCGCGGCGCGTCATCCCGGCAACGAAATACTGCGATTGCCGACAAAACACTAAAATTTCCGGTGCGGAATAATTTTCGTTCATCGGCCAGTTTCCGTATACTCCCCGCCAATTATCCACCGCCCGCTACAGGACACTCGTTAAATGGGCCCTTCAGGGATTTACCGGAATTGAGCAACACAAGAATCGCCGCACTGGTACTCGCCGCAGGGCTGGGGACGCGGATGAAATCCACCAGGCCCAAGGTCCTGCACGAGGTTGCCGGTAAGCCGATGATTGGCCATCTGCTGGACGCGCTTTCGGGGTTTGGCGCGGAACGGACGATCATTGTCGTCTCACCGGGCATGGATTCGGTGGCCGATTATGTCGCGCCGGCGGCGACAATTATTCAGGATCCGCCGCTTGGGACCGGGCACGCTGTTATGGCGGCCCGCGAGGCGCTGGCCGATTTCGACGGCGATGTTCTGGTGCTGTTTGGCGATACGCCGCTGCTGACCCAGGCGACGATGGAGGCGATGATCGAGGTTCGCTCGAAACCTGATGATCCGGCGGTCGTCGTGCTGGGTTTTACGCCCGACGATCCCGCCGAATATGGACGGCTCATCACGGCAGAGGACGGCAGGCTTGAGGCAATCGTCGAGTTTCGCGATGCGGACGAGGCGCAGCGATCCGTCGGGCTGTGTAATGCCGGCATCATGGCGATAGATGGCGCGCGCCTGTTCGAATTGCTGGATGCGGTCGGCAATGACAATGCGAAGGGCGAATATTACCTCACCGATATCGTCGCAATTGCCTGTAGCAAGGGCTGGACCTGTGCGGTGGTTGAAACCGACGATCCCGACGAGGTCATGGGGGTCAATTCCCGCGCCGGGCTTGCCGAGGCCGAGATCGCGATGCAGGACCGCCTGCGCGCCCACTGGATGGCGGAAGGCGTTACGCTGATCGATCCGGCAACCGTCTGGTTCAGCGCCGATACCAGGCTCGGTCGCGACGTTACCATTGGCCAGAATGTGGTGTTTGGGGCGGGGGTGACCATCGGCGACAATGTTCAGATCCGGCCCTTCTGCCATATCGATGGCGCGGTGATCGACAACAGCGCGATCATCGGACCCTATGCAAGGCTGCGGCCGGGCGCCGATATCGGCAGAGACGTCCATATCGGCAATTTTGTCGAGGTGAAGGAATCGCGACTCGATGACGGCGCCAAGGCCAATCATCTCAGCTATATCGGCGACAGCTTTGTCGGCGCCGGGGCCAATATTGGCGCGGGTACGATCACCTGCAATTACGACGGCTTTTTCAAATCCCGGACGGTCATTGGCGCCGGTGCCTTTATCGGCTCCAACACGGCGCTGGTGGCGCCGGTCACGGTCGGCGCCGGGGCGATTACCGGCGCCGGGTCGGTGATCACGACTGACGTGGAAGCCGATGCGCTTTCCGTCACGCGGGCGCCCCAGCAGTCGCTCACCGGGTGGGCACTCAAATACCGGCTGCGTAAGCAGACCGAAAAAAACGACAGAAAGAAGGCAGGCTAGCCCGATATGTGCGGCATTATTGGAATTATCGGCCGCGTCCCTGTTGCGCCGCTGCTGATTGACGGCCTCAAGCGGCTGGAATATCGCGGCTATGACTCAGCAGGCATCGCCACCCTGGTGGATGGCAGGATTGAACGTCGCCGCGCCGAGGGCAAGATCGTCAATCTTGATGCAAGGCTGAAGAAGGAACCGCTGGGCGGCACCATCGGCATTGGTCACACGCGCTGGGCGACCCATGGCGGACCGAGCGAAATAAATGCCCATCCACACGCCGATGAGCGGGTGGTGCTGGTGCATAACGGCATCATCGAGAATTTTCAGGAACTGCGGACCGAACTGACCCAAAAGGGCCATCGCTTCACGACCGATACCGACAGCGAAGCGGTCGTCCATCTGGTCAGCGAGTATCTCGCGGATGGCAAGACCCCACAGGAGGCTGTTGCCGCTGCGCTGAAACGGCTGGAAGGGGCGTTCGCGCTGGCCATTCTGTTTGCCGGCGAGGATGGGCTGATGATCGGTGCGCGGCGCGGCAGCCCTCTCGCCATCGGCTATGGCGACGGCGAAATGTATATCGGCTCGGATGCTCTGGCGCTGGCCCCGCTGACCCAGCAGATCAGCTATCTGGAAGAAGGCGACTGGGCGGAGATCACGGCGGGCGGCGCCATCGTCCATGACCAGAATGACGTGATCGTCGAGCGAGCGGTCCGCCAGACGGCGACCTCCGGCGCGATCATCGGCAAGGGCAATTTCCCACATTTCATGCTGAAGGAAATTTATGAGCAGCCGGCGGTCATCGGCGACACGTTGCACACTTTCGTCAACCCGTGGAGCAATGTTGTCACCCTGCCGGATCTGCCGTTCGACCTGACACAGATTTCGCGCATCACAATCATCGCCTGCGGTACCTCCTATCACGCGGGGATGGTCGCAAAATACTGGTTCGAGCAGATCGCGCGGGTGCCGGTCGAATGCGATATCGCCTCCGAGTTCCGCTACCGCGCGGTGGACATGATTCCGGGCGGATTATCGATTTTTATCTCGCAATCGGGTGAGACGGCGGACACGCTGGCGGCGCTGCGCTATGCCAAGGGGCAGGGTCAGCACATTCTGACCATCGTTAATGTGCCAGAAAGCTCGATGGCGCGGGAGGCCG
>JBLHKG010000354.1:0-3705 GCA_047619835.1 Alphaproteobacteria bacterium | reverse complement strand
ATCTCGATTACGCCACGCGTAACGGCGCCATAGAAACAATTGTCGTCGGCAACCCGTTCGGCACCGCCAAGAATGAGTTCGACAAACTGGTCGTAAGCCTCATGAAACATCAGAACCGCGGCATACCAGCCGAATTCGTGATCGGACAAAATGAAAAAACCATCCCGCTTTACAAGGTGGCAGTCGTTTTCAACCAGCGGACCAACTTCCCGCACTACGATATGTGCAAACAGCCTGGCAAAATCCCGACCCAACCCCATACCGGCCAACTAAGGATCGCGATTGCGTATTGCGAGGGCGATGAGGTCAAATCCGGCACCACGGGTTTCGTAAACAATATTTCCAGCGCGAGCGATCCGAGATTTTCAGAGCTTGTCCAAAACGTAACTCGATACATGGTATCCGAATACGACTACGAGCAGGACAACGGCGACAGCGGCCCGGTTCCCCCCTGATCACAAGACGGTTACCGACCGCGTATTGCAATTGTCGCAGCGCGCGTTTTCTGGTCAATTTGTAATGTTCAAAAAAAAGGAGCATTCACGATGATCAGCCGTTTTACGGCCTGGCTAGTAGTTTTTATTGTACTTATTCTTACAGCCGCAGCACCGGGCCGGGCCGACAAGACGACACCATACCCGGGAACAATCGTCACCACGACCAACCACTCCTACAGTGCCTTGATCAAGCGTCTGGATAGCGCCGTCGCGGCCAACAAGATGGGGCTGGTGTCCCGCGCCAGCGCGACGCTCGGCGCCAAACATGCGCTAAAGATGACCATTCCGGGAAACATGGTCATCGGCGTCTATCACCCGCGCTTTGCCGTTCGCATGCTGAAGGCCAGCGTTGCCGCGGGTATAGAAGCTCCCTTGCGGTTTTATATCACGGAGAATGCCGACAAGACGGCGACCCTTACCTATCGCAAGCCCTCCAGCACTTTCGCGCCCTACCAGAGCAGAGATCTCAACAAGATGGCACTGGAGCTGGACAAAATTTTTGCCCGGATCGCCAAAGCGGCAACAAGCCCATAAAGGCCTAACCGAGCCGCCACGCGTTATTGTTGCCGCATTCTTCAGCCTTGGCGCGATAGAGAGCAACGGCCTTTTCGTGGCGTTCTATCGTCTCTGGATCATCAACGGCAGTCGCCGGCATTTCATCCAGTATGTAGTTGCCGTACCGGTCGTCTCCCCGCATCAGCATGGCAGTGGCCTTCGCCTCGCTGCTCTGCCTGATATGCGGCGCCATGCAGGCTACCGAAAACCCGATCCGCCGATCAGGACTATGATTCGGCAACGAGCTGTGAATCAAACAGACGTGATGCAGCGACATTTCACCGGGTTTTAGCGGCATCGGGACAGCTTTGGTCTCATCGACTTCGTAAACGACCCGCTGGCCGCTGGCCAACATGTTGGTCGATTCGACCTCACTATAGTCAACCGGCAGCATACCAAGTTTTTGCGATTCCGGCAGGACCTGTATACAGCCGCTCGCCATCGACGCCGGTGACAGGGCGACCCAGCCGGTCACCAGATCCGGCGGGTCCATGCCGAAATAGGTAATATCCTGATGCCAGCTCACATAGGTGCCGAGTTCCGGCTCCTTGATCCAGGCGCCATTCTGATACAGCAGAATATCGGGACCAACCAGGTCCTCAATGGCATCCAGCACATTGTTGTTGGAGACGATGTCATAAATAAACGGCAAACGCATACAAACTTTTGTCCGCTGAATGCCCTGGAGACTGCCGCCCTGCCCGGCTTCAAACGCCTCAAGTTTGAGGCGAATCGCAATTGCTTCGTCCTCGGACATAACACGGACTGGAGAAACGTAACCGTCACGGTGATATTGTTGAACCTGCTCTTCACTGAGTATTTTCGGCATCTGAAACCCTCTAGGCCGCTGACTGGCCGTTAAGCCGCCAGGCGGTCTGATTTCCTGCCTCTTTTGCCTTGTTCCTGTACAAAGTCACCGCCGTCTCGTGACGCTCGATGGTTGCTGGATCGTCGACAAAAATCGGCGCGACCTCATCGAGTCGGTAATGCCCATAATCGTCTTTGCCCCGCATCAACATGGCCGTCGCCTTGAGCTCCGTGGTTTGCCCAACATGCGGCGCCATATAGGCGATACTAAATCCCATCCGCCGGTCATTGCCACGATTGGGGAGAGAGCTGTGTACCGAACAGACATGATGCATCGACATTTCACCGGGGCGCAGCGGCATTGCTACGATCGCTGCGGCATCCTTCTCGATCAACGTGTTTTGCCCACTGGCCAACAGGTTATCCGCAGTAACCTGGGTGTAATCGACCGGCAACTGGCCTTTCTTATGGGAGCCTGTGAGGACCTGCATGCAGCCGCTTTCGGTCGAGGCAGGCGAAAGCGAGACCCAGCAGGTTACCATTTCCAACGGATCTATACCGTAATAGGTCGAATCCTGATGCCAGCTCACATAAGCGTTAGAGTCGGGTTCCTTGAACCAGGCACCGTTCTGATACATCAGAATATTCTCACCGATCAGGTCCTCAACGGCGTCGAGCAGGCTCGGGCGGTTCACAAGATCATAAATCCACGGAAACAGCAGCGCACATTTGGTAATCTGCAAACCATGTAGTTTCTTTCCCTGGTCCGCTTCAAACTTCTCGATCTTTTGCCGGATGCTGAGGGCGTCCTCTTCAGACATGACTCGCACAGGCGAAACAAATCCTTCAGCGCGGAACTGTTCGATCTGCTGGTCCGTTAACAATTTTGGCATAGCATCAACCTCGTAAAAGTCCTATGTTCCGCCTAACCGGGCGGATTTTCAAGACCAAGTATTTGACTTTTCCGGCCAATAGGCCCACGTAAAGCGCGAGAATAGAAAATCCGCACTAATTGACGATATAGATTGTGATAAACCACTCCTCATGACATTTGAAGATCTCGGGCTCGGCCCGGAAGTACTGAAAGCCGTCGAAGAAGCCGGCTACACAACCCCCACTCCGATTCAGGAACAAGCGATCCCCATCGTTTTGATGGGACGCGATGTCCTTGGCTGCGCGCAAACCGGCACCGGCAAGACCGCCGGCTTTACCCTGCCGATGATTGATATCCTGGCGGCAGGACGCGCCCGCGCCCGGATGCCACGATCGCTGATCCTTACCCCGACCCGCGAACTGGCGACACAAATTTCCGAGAATTTCAAAACCTACGGCAAGTACCATAAGCTCTCGATGGCCCTGCTGATCGGCGGCGTCTCGTTTGACGAACAGAATTCCAAACTCGACCGCGGCGTCGATGTGCTGATTGCCACTCCGGGACGCCTGCTCGATCATTTCGGACGCGGCGGTATTCTGCTCACGGACATCAAGATTCTGGTGATCGACGAAGCCGACCGGATGATGGATATGGGTTTCATCCCGGATGTCGAGCGCATTGTCGGGCTAATGCCAAAAATTCGTCAGACCCTGTTCTTTTCCGCGACGATGCCGCCAGAAATACGGCGGATTGCCGATTCCTTCCTGATGAATCCGAAGGAAATTTCGATCTCACCGGATGTATCAGCGGCGGAAACCGTCGAGCATTTCATTACCGTCGTCGACGGCCGCGACTCGGTAAAGCGCGAGGCGCTCCGTACCCTGATCCTGCGCGAAGATATCCTGAATGCGATAATCTTCTGCAATCGAAAAAAGGATGTCGATACGCTGGAGCGTTCGCTTCGAAAACATA
>JBLHKG010000353.1:0-3706 GCA_047619835.1 Alphaproteobacteria bacterium | reverse complement strand
GGCCCGGTTTGAGTCACCAGATCTCAACCAGGAACTGTCAAAGACCAAACGGGAAGCCGATTTGTTCCGCTGGCAGCTATCAACCCAAGGGTTTTCCGCCGAAATACTGGATCGCAATCAGGAGATAGCCGGTCGGCTCGCCCGCGCGGAAAGCCAGTTCAATGCGCTAAAAGAACGAATTTCCCGATTGATTGTGATAGCGCCTATCGACGGGTATGGAATGGATATAGCTGAGAATATCGGCACCGGTGACTGGCTCCCGCGCGGCCACCCGCTCCTCACAATTGTCGGCAGCCAATTGGCGACCGTACACGGGATGGTAAGCGATGACCTGCTGCACCGCATCAAACCCGGCGCTGCCGCATTGTTTTATGCTGATGATCTGGATGTTCGTCCGGTCGCCCTTAAAGTAGCGGCGATCGATTCCGTCAATACCGGGCGGTTGGCCGAGCCTTATCTGGCGTCGGACTTTGGTGGCCCGATCGCTACCCGCCGGGACGCCGATGGGCGGCTGGTCGCCGAGGGCGCAGTCTACCGTGTTATTCTTGATGCCGGTAAGGCGCCGCCACCGCGCCGGCAGGTGCTGCGGGGAGTCGTCCGCATCGAGGCCCCAAAAGAAAGCCTGGCGCTACAGTTCTGGCGTGCTGCATCGGCGGTGATCATCCGCGAAAGCGGGCTTTAGGGGCGCGGTAACCTCCACATTATTCGCTTCAAGCCCAACCAACATCATTTGGCCATGCTAATTTTCTTGATAAGGCAGTCAGATTGCCCGTGGGCGCAAATTCGTCCGTCTACCTTGAAGCCAAGTCCTGTGTTGCCCTGGTCCCGTTTCATGAAACGCTGAACCAGTTCGGCCGGATCGTTGCTCACCTCTTTCGGCCATTTGGGGCCAAACTTCTCGATGATTTCATTCCTGCAATCCTCGGTCTTGGGAGAGCAGAGTTTAAATCCGTGTTTATCGCCGTTTGCCAGCACAAAGGCGTTGGACGCAACCTTGACGATTTCTTGGGAGTCCCTGGTTATGGTTTTCCCTTTGCCGTCGCCGGTCAGGAGGACGAGTTTCTCGAGCCTGCCGTCGAGAGCTCGCAGCACGGCAATGCCACTGAAATGCAGCCAGGCACCTTGCCCCGGTTTGGAGAGCCCGTAAGAGACGGCCTCCCACAGCTGAGAGGCAGGTACATCGGCGACCACCAGCCTGTTGGGGAACGGGAACATTTCGGCCATATGCCGCTTTGTCACATCGCGACCGGCCGCAATATCGTAGTTCAGTCGAATTCCGCCTGCGTTAAAAAGCGCTACCTGGGCCTTTGATCCTTCCCGGACGCGGTCCATGAACCAGTCGCCAAAGCCGGTTTCCTGCGTCCGGTTTTTGATTTCTTCGGCGTCGAGTCTGCTGGCCAGGCGGGCGATCTTTTCCTTGAGACAGCGCCCTCCGTCGATATCTTTCCGGCATGTTTCGAGCTTGCCGCCAGTCAGGTTTTCGCAGACCGCCGCGCAATAGCGCTTGCCATGGCGTGCGAACCAGTTTTCCGCGCGCGATTGGACGGTCGGGTCACTGTCGTCGGATGCCTTCAGGGAGATGTTGATCCCTTGGACCGAGACCTTGCCCTGCTGATCCACTGTCAGAATGACCTGATAGGCGCTGACCGCATCCGCATCGCCCTTAAAGATCTTTGGGTTGCCATTGGCAGGCAGGGCCATCCTTGTATGGTCGTGGCCGCCGACTATAACGTCCGGATAATCCGTGCATTTCGGCTGTGTCATTGGTCGACCGTCGGGACCGCGACCGAGTAGGGAGAGGTCCGTCGTCTTGTTCAAATGGGTGAGCGCGACCACCGCATCGACCCGCAGGGCCCTCAGCTTTTTGACCATTTCGCAGGATTTCGATACCGGGTCGGGGTCCATGAGGACTTTGTATTTGTCATTTCGGATGGTCAGGCCGTAAATGCCCAGCGTCAGGTCACCGGTTTTGATAATTTTGTAGGCCACAATTTTTTGAGAAGCGGATGGAGTCGCCACGTCACGCAGCCCCTCGCATTTGTTGTCCGCCTGTTTGGCCTTCTGAAAGTCGATATTGCTGGCGATATAGCTAAAGTCCGATTGCTTGATTCGCTCCGCGAGCGGCCCCTTCTTCCTGCAGTGGGTGTCGTCGAATTCATGATTTCCGAACACCGCGAACATCCTCTGGTCGATGGAACCAGCCTGCGGATTGCCATCCAGCAAATTCATCAAATCGACCATCTGCCTGCCCTTGTAGGTTTTTCCCAGCAGCGAGGGCGACAGGAAATCACCGGCATGAAGCAGCAACAGGTCGGGATGTAGGGTTTCCAGCTTGGCGCGTAGCGCCCGGACCCTGGCCAATCCGCCGCCGCCTGCTCCGCGGTCGGGCCCGGTCAGGCGATAAACGTCGTTGATGGAGAGGAGAGTGGCCGTTCGCAGCGTGGTTGCCGTTGCGGAGCCGCTAAACAGCCACAAACTGGCGGCGACAAAAATCAGGAAAAAGCCCGGAAAAGTGTACAGGTTTCGGAAAATAAACCGTCGGATCGAGGTGTCTAACGTAATCTTCCGACCGACTTCCAGCGTCCCCATTTTTCCATCTCCTCATAGAGCGATCATTCTGTGCCTGATTTTAAACTGCACAAAGACACCTTAGTCCAGAACATATGGAAATTCTGGCGCTGCGTGACAATTGCGCCCGCCGATAATGTTTGAGCCCTTCGGCAATGATCCCTCTGGCGCGCCGCTCAATACGCCGTCGGATCGCATCGAGATCTTTTCGGAAACCATCGACGGATTTGGGTATGACGATTGCCCCGGGCATCCGGCATGGATCGAGCCCGCCGAGTGGCTGGGCTCCGACAAGGCGGCGCGCCATCCGCTTCATATGGTCTCCAACCAGCCGCGCCACCGGCTGCACAGCCAGATGGATTTCGCCCCCGCCAGCCAGGCCAGCAAGATCGGTGGCCGCGAACCAGTGATGATACACCCCGGCGATGCTGCGGCGAGGGGGATCGGCGATGGCGATGCCGTGCGGCTGTATAATGATCGCGGCGATTGTCTCGCCGGCGCCAGGGTCACCGATAACATCCGGGCCGGCGGGGTGTGCCTGTCGACCGGGGCGTGGTTCGACCCCGTGACGCCGGGCGAGATCGGATCGCTCGACAAGCACGGCAATCCCAATATGCTCACCCTCGACAAGGGCTCATCGAAACTCGCTCAGACCTGTATTGCTCAGTCGACCCTGGTCGAGATTGAACGCTATGCGCCTGTTCCGCCGCCAATTACCGCTTTTGATCCACCGATCGCCGTTCCGCATCCGAATTAGCGCGTTTTTCGACGATTTTGCGATTGAAGCGGGATGGCGGCGGCAGTAGGTTGCGCCGGATATTTAACGACCATCGCCAACACATCATTGCCGGATAGAGTCCATGTCGATTATCGCTGCCCGTCTCGGGCGCATCAAACCGTCTGCTACCAACATGCTGACCGGAAAGGTCGCTGAACTCAAAGCGCAGGGGCGTGACATCATCGGTCTCGGCGCGGGCGAGCCCGATTTCGATACGCCTGACCATATCAAGGAGGCGGCGATCGCCGCTATTCGCGCGGGCGAGACCAAATACACGCCTGTGCCGGGCACGCTGGCGCTGCGCAAGGCGATCTCTGACAAGTTCAAGCGCGAGAACGGGCTCGACTATACGCCGGAGCA
>JBLHKG010000352.1:0-3729 GCA_047619835.1 Alphaproteobacteria bacterium | reverse complement strand
ACCAGTCCCCGGCGACGATCTCCGTTCCGTCCGGCGGGGTGGCTGACCAGGTCAGGCCCCGATCTCCGCGCAGCACCCAGCGGACGTTCGGATTAACCGCAAGGTCACGCGACGGGGTGCCGTTCACGGCGGCGATGCGCCCGCGCAGCATCGGAACGCGGTTGATATGGTCGACCGGCCCTGTTGCGCGCAGCGTGCGCTCGAAGGACGCAATCTGATCCGGCTGGATATCGATGAAATAAAATCCGGGGGCGGCGTCCGGCATCGACCCGCGGATCTCGCGCGACAGATTGCCTTCGACCACGACGACCGCGACCAGCACGGTAAGACCGAGCCCCATCGACAGCACGATATTGGCGGTCTGCGCACCGGGACGGTGAAGATTGGCGAGGGCGAGGCGGAGCGCGGTTCTTTTCGATCCGCCGGTTCGTCGGGCAAGCGCCATAACCAGCAACCCGGCGCCCTGAAACAGGGCAAAGGCGGCAGCCGACCCGCCGACAAACCAGGCGGCCACAACCCGGTCATGCGCGGTCGTGATGACCAGTGCCGCCAGCGCGATGACACAAAGCACGACCGTCAGCATCACGCCGCGACCGGGCAATGATTGCACGGGTGCGATCACATCGCGGAAGAGTCCGCTTGGCGCGACCGACGCCGCTCGTGCCACCGGCCAGATCGAAAAGGTCGCGGCGACCAGTGCGCCATAGGACGCAGCGAGTATCAACGGTTCGGGATAAATTCCGATTCTCAGCGGTGTCGGCACAATTTCGCTCAGCAGCCAGGACGCCGCCACCGGCAGCGCTGCACCGATGGTCAGCCCGATCGCGATGCCAATGATCGTCATAAACGCGATTTCCGCCAGCCAGGTGGCGAAGACCAGCCGTCGCCCCGCGCCAATGCATTTCAGCATCGCGATGATCTGCGTCTTGCCGGAAAGATAGCTGCGCACGGCATTGCCGGCGCCGACGCCGCCGATCAGCAGGGCCGCCAGACCGACCAGTGTGATGAATTGCGTGGTGCGGGCGATGACGTTCTGGGTACCGGGGGCGACGCCGCGGCGGTCGCGCACCCGCCAGCCGGCGTCGGGAAATTTGGTCTCGAGCGCCAGCCGGAAGGCGGCAATGGCGGCATCGTGTCGCTTATCGTCCGGTAGGCGGATACGGTATTCGTAGCGAATCTGTGCGCCCGGTCGAACAAGTCCGGTCTCGATCAGACTCTCCCGGGCGACGATAAAGCGGGGCCCGTAGGTGATTGCCCGAGCGCCTGCCAGCCGGTCGGGTTCCTGCAGGAGGACGCCGCGGACGGCATAGCTGGTTTGTCCGATCCGGATGCGTGTGCCGATTTTGGCATCCAGCTTTTTCAGGATGGCCGGGTCGATTATGGCGCCCCATACCTTGTTGCGGCGTTCCAGCAGGGTATCGAGCGGCTGGTCGGGATTTACTGCAATCGTGCCGTAGAGCGGGTAGGCATTATCGACGGATTTGAGATTGATCAGGGTCCGTTTGCCGCCGTCCGCACGTTGCGCCGCCGTATGCGCCGCCGTATGCGCCGCCGTATGCGCCATCGAGCGCATATAGGTAATTTCCGATGTTTTGCCCTGGCGGCTCATCCAGGCACGTTGTTCATCGCTTGCCGGGCGATGGACGACACGGATCGCGACATCGCCGCCCAGCAGCACACCGCCATCGGCGGCCAGCCCGGCGATAATCGAGGACGAGACGGAGCCGATTCCGGCAATCGCCGCGACACCGAGCGCTACGCAGGCGAGGAAGATGCGAAAACTGCGCCGGCCGCCGCGGAGATCGCGGGCGGCGATGCGCAGCGCCAGCGTGATATCCTGCATCAGCACGTAGCGTCGAGGGGGCTATCCACCACACGCCCGTCGCCGATCCGGATTTCGCGCGCGCATTTCGCGCCGAGACGGGGCTCGTGGGTGATCAGTATCAGCGTGGTGCCGGCCTGCTCGGCGAGCGAAAACATCAGGTTGATGACCATGTCGCCGGTGCCGCGGTCGAGATTGCCGGTCGGCTCGTCGGCCAGTAAAAGTCGCGGCGCGGCGGCGAAGGCACGGGCCAATGCGACACGCTGCTGCTCGCCGCCTGACATCTGGCCCGGGTAATGGCCGAGACGATGATCGAGCCCGACGGCCTTTAACCCGTCCGCTGCGCGCTCGAACGCGTCACTATCGCCCGCCAGCTCGAAAGGGATCGAGACGTTTTCAAGCGCTGTCATGGTCGGAATCAGATGAAAATTCTGAAACACGATGCCGACTGTCCGGCGGCGGAACAGGGCCAGCCCGTCCTCATCAAGCCTTCCCAGCTCATTTCCGGCGATCACCACGCGACCGGATGTCGGTTGCTCCAGCCCGGCAATCACCATCATCATGGTGGTCTTGCCGGATCCTGACGGGCCGACCACGCTGACCGTTTCACCTGGCCCGACGACAAGATCGATGCCACGCAGGATATTGACGTCGCCGGCTGGCCCCGCCAGCTTAAGATGGACGTCTTCGAGCAGAATCATTGGATCGGGATTTGCCGTGTCTGACACTGAATTATCTGATTTGGAATTATCTGAATTGCGAAAAATGAAGGGGCGAACCGGGTCACGTTCCCTGAAATATGCGTGCCGCCGCCCATTTTGCAACCGTCCAGCGGTCATCATTGGTGTCTTCATCGCATTATTTCTGTTAGCGGCGCAGCCGTCACTGGCTGAGCCGGCACGGCTTCTGGTTCTGGGCGACAGCCTTTCCGCCGGTTACGGCCTGCCGATTGAACAATCCTTTCCGGCGCAGCTCGAAAGGCGTCTGCGGGCGCAGGGCCAGGATGTGACCGTTCTCAATGCCGGTGTTTCCGGCGATACCAGCGCCGGGGGTCTCGCCCGGCTCGGCTGGGCGCTGGCTGACAAACCGGATTTCGTTCTGATCGAGCTGGGCGCCAATGACGGTTTGCGCGGGTTGGATCCGGCGGCGCTGCACGCTAATCTGGACGCGATCATCCAGCGCCTTCGCCAGGCCGGCAAGGGTGTGATGCTCGCCGGCATGCTGGCGCCGCCCAATATGGGCCCCAGTTACGAATCCGAGTTCAACCGGATCTATCCGGCGCTCGCGCGGAAGCATAGGATCGTATTCTATCCGTTCTTTCTGGAGGGGGTTGCCGCCAATCCAGCGCTTAACCAGCCGGACGGGCTGCATCCGACCGCCGAGGGCATCGCCATCATAGTTGACCGGATCACACCTTATGTGGTGCGCTTGCTGGGAAGTAAAAATGGGAAGTGATACCGGGATGGACAGCATTGCTTCAGCGTTCGACGTTGCCCACGCTACCGGCGGCGACTGGCGTGATCTGACGGAAAATTGCCTCTCGGCGCTGGGATCGCTGCCGCCCGGCGCCAATCTCGGCTTTGTCTATGTCTCCGACGCGCTTGACGAGGATCTGCGCTCGATCCTCAATCGCCTGCGCGAAGCGACCAGAATTCATGATTGGGTTGGCACCGTCGGTTTCGGCGTCTGTGTATCCTCCGTTGAAATGTTCGATATGCCGGCGATGGCGATCATGGTCGGTACCGTGCCGCAGGACTCATACCGCATCCTGCCGACTTTCGGGCCGGAAGACCGTGAACTGCCGCTGGAGATCCGGAACTGGGCCCGCGCACAGCAGATGGTCCTCGGTATCGTTCATGCCGATCCGCGGGTGCCGGGGATCGAACGTACCCTGTCGCATATTCAGG
>JBLHKG010000351.1:0-3734 GCA_047619835.1 Alphaproteobacteria bacterium | reverse complement strand
TGCGTGAATACGGTCATGTCCTGTGTCACAGACAGGCGATCGGCTACATGTTCTGCGGGGCATTTTCCTTCTCGGCGATGTTCGCGCAGCTATCGGGCACACCCTTTATCTATATCCAGCTGTTCGGTGTCCCACCGGAATATTTCGGCTTTCTGTTCGGCCTAAACATTGTCGGCATTATGGCGGGGTCCTGGCTCAATAGCCGTCTCGTGATGCGTTTCGGGATGCGGCGCATGTTGATCGTTGGCACGTCCATCGCACTGGCGGGCGGTCTCGCCTTGTTGATTACCGCCTCGTTGGGGTTTGGCGGGCTGGCAGGGATTGTTGTTCCGATTTTTATCTTCATGGTGCCGCATAATATAACGAACGCGAACGCGGCGGCGGCGACACTTGAATTTTTTCCACAGATCGCCGGTACCGCGTCGTCACTGGTCGGGGCCATTCGATTTGGCACGGGCGCTGTCGTCGGCGCGCTGGTCGGCTTGCTGCATGACGGAACCGCGATACCGATGGCCGCGGTGATCGCCGGCTGCGCAATTCTCAGTGCTGCGTCATTCTGGCTTTTGACCCATGATAGGAAATAACCAAAACAGGGAGGGCACTAACGATGGCCGATGCAGGAACGGATACTAAAATTGAAACGACGCCGGCGGCGGGCGGGAATATCAGCCAGCGCATTCCCTATGAAGATCTGCGCGGCTGGCTGGTCGAGGCTGAACGGCTGGGCGAACTTGAAATCATCCGCGGGGCCAGCTGGCAGGAGGAGATTGGCATGGCCGCCGAACTGGTCAGCCATGAGGATAACGGCCCGGCGCTGCTGTTCGATGACGTGCCTGGCATCAAGCCCGGATTTCGGATCCTGTCGAATCTGTTCGCCGGCAAACGCAAAAACATGACGCTCGGCTTTCCGGTCGATCTCGACAAGGTCGCGCTGTCCGATGCCTTCGCCGATAACTATGACGAGGAAAGGCTGATCCCGCCGGTATTCGTCGAGGACGGGCCGATCTTTGAAAACATCCTCACCGGCGATGATGTCGATGTTGAAATCTTTCCGACGCCGATCTGGCATGAACTCGATGGCGGACGTTATATCGGCACGGGGTCCTACAATGTGACGCAGGATCCCAACGCCGGCTGGTACAATCTCGGCGCCTATCGAATCATGCTACATGACAAGACACATGTGACTTTTAATACAGCGCCCGGCAAGCACGGTCGTATGCATCACGAGGATTATATCAAGCGCGGCGAAAAGATGCCGGTGGTGTGCGTTGTCGGTGGCGATCCGATCACTTTTTTCATGGGTGGCACTGAGGCTGCCGATGCCGTCAGCGAGTTCGATATTGCCGGCGGCATGCGCGGGAAGCCCCTTGAACTCGTGCGCGGTAAACATACCGGCCTGCCGTTTCCTGCCAATGCCGAGATCGTGCTTGAGGGGTTCGTGGACCCGGAGATCCTCGTGCCGGAGGGACCGTTCGGAGACTGGACCGGTACCTATACCGAGGCCGGGCGCAAGAGGCCCCTCTGTGAGATCACCGCGATTTACCATCGGAATGACCCGATTCTTCTGGGGTTTTCGCCGCAGAGCCTGCCGGATGAATATTCGCGCTACCGGGCAATTACCCGCTCGGCGCTGGTGCGCCGTAATATAGAGGACGCCGGGGTGCCCGATATCAAGGCGGTGTGGTGTCATGAGTGCGGTGGCTCACGTCTGCTCATCGCCGTGGCCATCACCCAGCGCTATCCCGGTCACGCTACGCAGGCCGGGCAGATCGCCTGCCAGTGTCATAACGGGGTCTATGGTGGGAAGTGGGTGATCGTTGTTGATGACGATGTCGATGTGACCAATCTGGACGAGCTGATCTGGGCAACCCTGACCCGTGCCGATCCGATGACCGATATCGATTTTATTCGCAATGCCTGGGACTCGCCGGCGGATCCGTTGATTCACCCGGATGAGCGGGCAAAAGGGAACATCACCAATTCACGCATGATCATCGATGCCTGCCGGCCGTTTCACTGGCGGGATCGATTCTCACCGATCACCAAGGCGCGACCCGAAATCGCAGCCAAAGCCCGGGAGAAATTCGGTTATCTTTTGAATCGTTGATTTGCGTTCATAGAGCAGGGTTGGCGTCAACGGAATTTTGTTTATGGGAATGAGGCAATCGACCTTGACACCGTTGTCGCGATGTTATCCCATCGCCTGCAGTTGGACCAAGAAACGAGTCTGACGTCGTTATGCGTCGAATTGTGGTGCAGAGCGGGTCAACGGGGCATGAAGGCGGTGGGAATTTCCCTTGTTTTCTGTTGCTTCTGACGAATGAACGGCTGATCTGTCCAGCTGGCTGCTGATGCTGATGGTGTATTTCTTCTCCGCAGGGAGAGGCGGAATAACTTCGGCGGTAGTTGGTTTGTAGGGCGGTGAGGTATGGTTTTAACGCAGTTTTTGAATTTTATAGGCGGCGATTATGGGTGAAGCGGCGGTTGCTGACATTTCGTTAATCCACGAAGCTCTCCAGGCTCTGGACATTTTGTTCACCTGGCAGCGAATGGGGTTCTTGTTTCTCGGTGTGATAATTGGTCTGGTTCTCGGTGTGATACCGGGGCTTGGCGGTCTGGTGGGATTATCGCTCCTGCTTCCCTTCACCTTCGACATGGATGCCTATACGGCCCTGGCGATGATGATGGGGCTTTCAGCGGTGACCGTGACATCCGATACGATCCCGGCTGTTCTGTTCGGGGTGCCGGGAACAGTGGGGTCGGCAGCGACCATCCTGGATGGCTACCCGATGGCCCGAAAAGGCGAAGCGGGCAGAGCCTACGGCGCCGCATTTACGTCGTCGGTTGTCGGCGGTCTATGGGGCGCTCTGCTGCTCGGGGTCAGTATCCCGATCCTGCGGCCGCTGATGCTTGAAATCGGATCGCCCGAACTCTTGTCGTTCTGTGTGTTTGGTCTCTCTCTCGCTTCGGTTCTCTCGGGTGGATCGCTCCTTAAGGGCCTCGCGGGCGCCCTCATCGGACTGCTCATTGCTACCGCGGGCGACGATCCACAGACCGGTACGCTGCGATGGACCTTCGATTCCCTTTATCTGTGGGATGGCCTTCCGGTCGTGCCGCTGGCGCTTGGCCTGTTCGCCATTCCCGAACTTGCCGATCTCGCCATTCAGCAGAAATCGATTGCTGTCGAAGGGGCTGACACCGAGGTCCATGATTCGCAAATGACCGGGGTCAAGGACGTTTTCGACAACTGGTGGCTGGTTATTCGCTGTGCGACGATTGGTGCCGGTCTTGGCGCGGTGCCGGGTATCGGCGCGTCGGTGGTGGACTGGATTGCTTACGGGCACGCCGCCCGGACGGAAAAGGGTGCTTCCCTGACTTTCGGTAAGGGCGATGTGCGGGGCGTGATTGCCTCGGAATCCTCGAACAACGCCAAGGAGGGCGGCGCGCTTGTGCCGACCATTGCTTTCGGGGTGCCCGGTTCTGCCTCGATGGCCCTTATCCTTGGGGCGTTCCTGATCCATGGTCTGGTCCCCGGTCCCGACATGGTCACCAAGAAGCTCGACGTGACTTACACCATGGTGTGGTCGGTCGCCGTTGCGAACATTATGGGTGCGGGCATCTGCTTTACCTTTGCGAAGCATCTGGCGAAGATTGCCTTGATCCGGCCCGGTATTCTGGTGCCGACGGTGATTGCGGTGGTGTTTGTTGGCGCCTTCCAGGGGTCGCGTCAG
>JBLHKG010000350.1:0-3736 GCA_047619835.1 Alphaproteobacteria bacterium | reverse complement strand
GAAGCAGGCGTTATGGATAGGGTCGCTGACAAAATCCGGCATTATCGAGCGGCGGTTTAATAGCGGGTTGTTCCGTAACGGCGATTCCCGTGAACCGGAACTCGCCGGAATATTGGGCGCGGTTGTCGGGTCTTTGTTGACCATGTTCGTGACGGTGCTGCTTTCCTTCCCGCTGGGTGTTGCGGCGGCGGTGTATCTTCAGGAATTTGCACCAAAGAGCCGCCTGGCCGATCTGATTGAGGTCAATATCAACAATCTGGCGGCCGTGCCGTCGATCGTCTTCGGCCTGTTGGGCCTTGCCGTGTTTCTCAGCTTCTTCGGCATGCCGCGGTCGGCGCCGCTGGTGGGTGGCATCGTTCTGGCCCTGATGACCTTGCCGACAATCATTATCGCCGGTCGTGCGGCGCTCGGTGCCGTGCCGCCGTCGATCCGCGAAGCGGCCATCGGTATGGGCGCATCGCCCATGCAGGTGGTGCTGCATCATGTGCTGCCGCTGGCGTTCCCGGGGATTCTGACCGGGACAATCATTGGCGCGGCACGGGCATTGGGCGAAACCGCGCCCCTGCTGATGATCGGCATGGTGGCGTTTATTGTCGATATTCCACAGGGCGTAACCGATCCGGCGACGGTACTGCCGGTGCAGATTTTTCTATGGGCCGACGCTCCGGAACGCGCCTTTGTGGAACGGACGGCCGCCGCGACACTGGTTCTTTTGACCTTTCTGATCGTCATGAACCTGGTCGCCGTCATCCTGCGGAAAAAATTCGAACGGCGCTGGTAGAGGTCGAAATGACTTTGGAGAATGGAAGATGAATATGGAATCAATGAGTGTCGTCAGTACTGCTTTGCCTATCCCGGGATTGGAAATGGACACCGAATTGCCGCCCGTAAAAACCAAAATGTCAGCGCGGGCCCTCAAGGTCTTTTATGGCGACAAACAGGCGTTGTTCGATATCGATCTGGACATCCCTGAGCGCGCGGTTACCGCGTTGATAGGGCCGTCGGGGTGCGGGAAATCGACCTTTCTCCGCTGTCTGAACCGGATGAATGATACGATTGACGGCTGTGTGGTCGATGGCGCCGTCAAGATCGACAGCATGGATATCTATGACAAGTCGCTGGATGTCGTCGAGTTGCGGGCGCGTATTGGTATGGTCTTTCAAAAACCCAACCCGTTTCCGAAATCCATTTACGACAATGTCGCCTATGGCCCTAAAATCCACGGGCTCGCCCGGGACAAGGACGAGCTTGATGAGATCGTCAGAACCTCGCTGGAGAAAGCGGGTTTATTGCGTGAAGTCGCCGACAGGCTGGACGAACCGGGTACCGGGCTGTCCGGCGGCCAGCAGCAGCGCCTGTGTATCGCCCGTGCCATCGCGGTCAGTCCAGAAGTCATTCTGATGGATGAGCCATGCTCAGCGCTCGACCCGATCGCCACGGCCCATATTGAAGAGCTGATCGACGAGCTGCGGGCAAACTACACCATCGTCATCGTGACCCATAACATGCAGCAGGCAGCGCGCGTCTCACAGCGCACGGCCTTCTTCCATCTGGGAAATCTGGTTGAAGTTGGCGATACGGCCGACATTTTTACCAGCCCGCGGGACGAACGAACGCAAGGCTATATCACCGGTCGCTATGGTTGATGGCCGGTACACCCTCAGGAACTGAAAAAATGACAAGCGACCATATCGTCAAGTCGTACGACGACGAATTAAAGCAGCTCAACAATAGTATTATCGAGATGGGCGGGCTGACGGAGGCCCAGCTCGATGCCGCGATCCGGGCGTTGGTAAATCGGGATGCCGATCTCGCCTACCGCATCATCGATGATGATGACCGGATCGATGCCCTCAATTACGAGGTGGACGCGCAGGCTATGCGCATGCTGGCGCTGCGCCAGCCGATGGCGCTGGATCTGCGCAATGTGGTCGCCGCGATCAAAATCTCCGCCGATCTGGAACGCATCGCCGATTATGCTACCAATATGGCGCGGCGAACCATTCCGCTGACGGAAACGGCGCCGTTGGAGCCGATCCACGTAATTCCGCGGATGGGCCGGCTGGTGATGAGGATGATGAAGGACGTCATCGACGCCTATGTCACGCAGGATGCCGACAAAGCGCTCGACGTGTGGCATGCCGATGCGGAAGTTGACGAGATGTATGTCAGCCTGTTCCGCGAATTGCTGACCTATATGATGGAAGATCCGCGCCGGATCACGCCCTGCACGCATGTCCTGTTCATGGCCAAGAATCTCGAACGCATGGGCGATCACGTGACAAATATCTGCGAGACCATTTATTTTCTGGTTCACGGCGAGCGCTTTCGGGAAGAGCGGCCACGCAAAACACGCTCTGACCGGCTGCTGACAGATGTGGATCCCCAGAAATGACGCTTGCCATCTGTGGGACCGCGGAGACAAATGCGTTATGAGAGAAAATGATCACCAAATGCCAACATCCCAATGACCCCCTTGATCCTTATTGTTGAAGACGAAGAACCGCTGGCGGAAATGCTCCGCTACAATCTCGACAAATCGGGGTTTCGTACCATGCTTGCCTTTACCGGCGAGGAAGCCCTGGCGCAGGTGGATATGGAGATACCTGATCTTGCCGTGGTTGACTGGATGCTGCCGGAACGTTCCGGAATCGAGGTTTGCCGCGCCTTGCGTGCCCGTGATGACACGCGGAATTTGCCCATCATTATGCTGACAGCGCGCGGCGAGGAAGGCGATCGGGTATTGGGCCTGGAGGCAGGCGCCGACGATTATGTGGTGAAACCCTATTCGCCGCGCGAGATGATTGCCCGCATAAATGCGCTGCTCCGCCGCAGCGAGGTGCAAAGCGCGGGGTCACACAAGGAATATGCCGGTATCACTATCAATCTGGATGCTCACAAGGTGACCCGGGACGGCGTGCATATCCGTCTCAGCCCGACCTGCTTCAAGCTCCTGACGGCCCTGATGGAACGGCCCGGTTACGTCTTTTCGCGTGACAGATTGCTGGGGCGGGTCTGGGGCGGAGACGTTTTTGTCGAGCCGCGCACCGTCGACGTGCATATTCGGCGACTGCGTAGCGCGCTGAATGCGAACGGCGGGCAGGATCTGATCCGTACTGTCCGCGGCGCCGGCTATGCAATCGACGATCAGCCCGATGGATGAATACTCTTTAACGTGCGCCGTTTGATCAGCTAACCGGTTGCGCCCTCTCCAGGCCGCCGGTTAGCTTGATGAATTGCGCAATTTCGGCAACGCCCGTGCCGGTTTTTATATTGGAAAAGACAAACGGGCGTTCGCCGCGCATTTTCCGGGCATCCCGGTCCATCACGCCGAGATCGGCGCCGACCAGCGGCGCGAGGTCGATCTTGTTGATGACCAGCAGATCGGACCGGGTGATACCGGGTCCGCCCTTGCGCGGGATCTTGTCGCCCGCTGATACATCGATCACATAGATCGTGATATCGGCGAGCTCCGGGCTGAAGGTCGCGGCCAGATTATCGCCGCCCGATTCGATGATGACGAGGTCGAGCTCGGGGAATTTCCGGGTCATGTCGGCGATGGCGGCGAGGTTCATCGAGGCGTCCTCGCGGATCGCGGTATGCGGGCAACCGCCGGTTTCCACCCCGGTGATGCGCTCGGCCGGCAGCGCGCCGGACCGGGTCAGAAACTGTGCGTCTTCCTGGGTGTAGATATCGTTGGTGACCACCGCGATCTCGAACATATCGCGCAGATCCT
>JBLHKG010000349.1:0-3760 GCA_047619835.1 Alphaproteobacteria bacterium | reverse complement strand
CGGGCGACATTCTGTCTGGTGCCAAGGATACGGGCGACATTCTGTCTGGCGCCAAGGATACGGGCGACATTCTGTCTGGCGCCAAGGACATGGGCGACATTCTGTCGGGGACCAAGGATACGGGCGACATTCTGTCGGGCGCCAAGGATACCAGCGACATTCTGTTCGGTGCTCCAGCGCCGGTGGTTTCCGAGAAAATGGCCGTAGCTGCACCGGCACCGCGACCTGCTGCAATTGATCCAGAGGAGTTTGCTCGCCTCGGTGGATGGTATCGCCAAGAGTATAGCATCCTGTACCACCCTACCGGGCATGCCGATCCCTTTCTGAAGGCCTGGCTTGACTATGCGGCCAGCACTTTTGGGACTCCGGGCCAGGCAGCGGCCGAGCCTGTATTCCGTCAGCTGGTGGACAAGGACGCTCAAGGCCAGTGCGTTAAATGCCATAGTATTGAAAAAGGGCCGGACAATCGGCTGTCAGTGATGTGGAAGCCCAAGGAGACGGGCGGCGCGGGCGGTGGATTTACACGCTTTGTGCATGAACCGCATTTGTCGATTGGGACTGAGCGAGGCTGTCAGACCTGCCATCAACTGGATAGCAAGGCTAAATATCAGAAGGCCTTCGGCACCAACCGGGACCCGCATAGCTTCGCATCGAATTTCAAGTCAATATCGCAGGATGTGTGCGGCACCTGTCATAAAAAGGCTGAAGCCGGCGAAAGCTGCGTCCAATGCCATAATTACCACGCAGAGCCGATCACGCCGGCTGGTATGATGCAAAATGACGTCGCCGGAGCGGCACATCCTGAAATGAAGTGATAGGGCCTTCGGCGCCCTAGAGCTTGATAACCGCCATCTTGTCTTGCGTCATATCGTGCATCGTGTAGCCGATGCCGCCGGTACCATAGCCGGACTCGCGGCGGCCTGCGAACGGCATCCAGTCCACACGAAACGCCGTGTGATCGTTTATCATCACTGCGGTTGCATCGAGCGACTGAATTAATTTGGTTGCAACATCCAGCCGGCGGGTAAAACCGGACGCCTGGAATGCAAACGGCAGAGCGTTCGCCAGTGCGATTGCGTCGTCCAGATCATCATATGCAAAGACGGCGACGACCGGTCCGAATATTTCCGCGCTCGATAAGCGGACATGGCGCGGGGGATCAAGGACGACGGTTGGAAGATAGGCGGTTTCGCCGACGCTTTTACCGCCGCACAGGATTCGGCCGCCCTCGCTCGCGGCCTCCTCTACCCAGTCGGCCACCCGTTGCACCTCGCGTGGGCGGATAAGCGGACCCACGTCAGTGGTTTCCTCTACTGCGTTGCCGACCACCAGTTTGGATGCGCCGTCAGCAAGCTTTTCCGCAACAGACTGTGCCAGCGCACGGGGTACATAGATCCTTTGGACCGATACGCAGACCTGCCCGGCGTGATAGAAACCACCCTTGATGAGGGAGGGCACCATTGCATCAATATCGGCGCTGTCGTCCACGATTACAGGTGCCGCGCCACCATGTTCAAGGGCGCAGCGTGTGCCCGGTGCCAGTTTGGACCGAAGCATCCAACCGACCTTCGACGATCCGATGAAGGAGAAAAAGGCGACCCTCGCATCGGTGACGAGTTTTTCTGCGGTCGGAATGTCGCAGGGAAAAAAGGCACACCACTCTCCCGGGAGTCCTGCCTCGATAAGAATTTCGACAAACGCCCTGGCAGACAACGGGGTATCATCGGCTGGTTTGACGATGACGGGACAGCCCACGGCAACCGCCGGCGCCACTTGATGGACGATCAGATTGAGTGGGTGGTTAAACGCTGAAATCGCGACAACGGGTCCGATCGGCTCACGGGTTGTAAAGGCCATTCTACCGGCGCCAGCTGCCGTCAGATCCATCGGCAATTCGCTGCCCTGGAGATGTCCTATTCCTTCGACCGC
Source organism: Alphaproteobacteria bacterium (assembly GCA_047619835.1). Lineage (GTDB taxonomy): Bacteria > Pseudomonadota > Alphaproteobacteria > MPNO01 > UBA2964 > JAYOEY01. Next base: position 1,831 of record JBLHKG010000349.1, on the reverse strand, counting down.
CAGACCGACACCATCTATCGCCCGTTCGACTTCAATCCGGGCATCGATCAGCGGTTTGCCGCCCTCATTCGCGATAAGGAAGGCCAGCTCGTCGAACCGGTCACGCATCAGCGCGGCAGCGCGTTTAAGAATGGCAATTCGCTGATGGGCGGGGAGCCAATTATTGCGCTGGCGATGAAGCTGCGTCGCCCTGTCGAGCCAACGGTCGGCAAAGTCCCAATCGGGGCGCACCACTTCACCGACAGGTTCAAGGCTGAAGGGATTCATGACGGTCAATATCTGACTGTCGTGTGTCTGGTTGCTGGGATCATTCATCAGAGAACACAGACCTTTTCCTAACGCCCGACAAACAGCCCGGGGGCGTGGTGTTACGTCAATTCCTGACCGCCCATCCACCGTCACCGCATATCGATTTCTGCGGAACGCCCGCCCGGGCGATCATTTCGGCTCCGGACGGGTAACGGATCAATCGCGCTGGAGAGCTAGATCGAATACTCCAGATCACCCAGACGTTTGGTCATCTTGTTGTTTTCCGAATAATCGATCGGAACCGCTATCAGGGCCGGCCCGTCCTGTTCGAAGGCTTCCTCAAGAGCGGCTACAATCTGTCCCGGACCATCAATGACCTTGCCCCAGATGCCAAAAGCCTTCGCCAGAAGGGCGAAATCCGGGTTGTTGAAGGCAAGATCCGAATGCCGGCCGTTAAAATGGTTTTGCTGCTTCCATTTGATCAGCCCGTATTCGCCATCCAGCCATACCATGATAACGATTTTGGAGCCGATCCGCGCGGCGGTCTCGATCTCCTGCACATTCATCAGAAACCCGGCATCGCCACTGATCGACAACACGCGGCTATCCGGATTGGCAATCTTGGCGCCAATCGACCCCGGCATTGCGAACCCCATGGTGCAGAACCCGTTGGAGATCAGGCAGGTATTGGGATCTTCGCACTGGTAATAGCGGGCGATCCACATCTTGTGCGCGCCGACATCCGATAGCAGGATATCGGACGGCCCCATGACCTTCCGGACATCATTGAGCACGCGCTGGGGTTTGATGGGGAACGAATCGTCGTCGGCCTCCATCGCGAGATCATCGATGATTGTCTGCCGCAGCGCAGCGTACTTGCCGATATCGTTCAGCGGCTTGTCCGCCCCGTGGTTAGTGATCAGCTCTTCGTTGAGCTGCCACAGCGCATCGGCGAGATCGGCCACCACATCGACGGTGACCGGATAATGCTGATCAATTTCGGCAGGCGAGAAATCAATATGGACGATTTTATGGCGTCGGTCGGCATTCCAGAAAGCCGGGTCATATTCAACCAGGTCGTAGCCAACGGAGATCACCACATCGGCTTCCGCAAACGCTTTGTTGACGTGGTCTTTACCTTGCAGCCCCATGGTGAACAGGCAATGGGGATCCGACATCGCGACGGCGCCTTTACCCATGAAAGTATTGACCACCGGGATACCGGTCAGGCTGGCAAGACGGCGCAGCTGGGTCGATGCCCGCTTTCGGACCGCGCCATTGCCGGCAAGGATGATCGGTTTCTTGGCATTGGCAATCACATCGGCAGCAGCCTTTACAGCCTTATGATCGGCTGCTGGACGCCGCGTCGGGACGGGCTGCATCGGCAGTTCCGTGACATCCTGCTTTGCTACGTCTTCAGGCAGTTCGATGACCGTTACGCCGGGTTTCTCCGCCTCGGCCAGTTTGAACCCCTTGCGCACGATCTCGGGTATGGACTCAGCGGTGTAAATGCTGTGCGCCCATTTGCTGATCGGTCGCATCATGGCGATCGAATCCATATTCTGATGAGATTCCTTGTGAA
>JBLHKG010000348.1:0-3785 GCA_047619835.1 Alphaproteobacteria bacterium | reverse complement strand
GGTGAAACAGCTGCCCGGCTCGATTAGCGAAATCAGGCTGCGCGAGCTGACATCGACGCGCTTGAGGGTGCGCTTGAGATACAGCGTGATCTCCCGCACCAGCCAGTCATCGGCAGCGTCCTGCAGCAGCCTGTCATAGGCGGCCAGCAGCGCGCCGTCGCCCCTCGTGCGGAACACCCAGGTGCCGATTTCGCCCTCATTGACGCGGAGATGCATGATCGCGGCATCGAGCTGCCGCGCCAGCGCGAACGGCCAGAAATCGACGCCCTGCCCGGCGACGCCCCTGGCATCGGCGGGCGGCGCTTCCGACGGGCCGGCGATGGTAAAGGCGGCAACGCCGTGCGTCCGGTCGATCTCAATTGTAATGTGATCGTAAGAAATTTGGTCGGCGCCATAATCGACATTAACCGGCGTCAGCATCACGCCTTTGGCGTCGCGCGGCCGGTCGGATTTGTCGGCGAATTCCCGGGCCCGCTGGACAACGGCCTCCTCAAACTGCGATTTCGGCACGCTCTCATCGATGATGTTCCAATCGACCGCGCGCTTGCCGCGCATGCCTTCCGACGTGGTACAGAAAAAATCCGCCCGGTCGTGGCGCACCTTGCGCTTGTCAACCAGCCGCGTCAGCCCGCCGGTTCCCGGCAGCACCGCCAGGAGCGGCAATTCCGGCAGCGAGACCGTTGATGCGCCATCGTCGATCAGCATGATGTGATCGGTGGCAAGGGCGAGTTCATACCCGCCGCCCGCCGCCGCGCCGTTGATCGCGCAGATATAGGTCTGGCGCGAATTCTCGGTCGCGTCTTCGATCCCGTTTCGGGTTTCGTTGGTGAATTTGCAGAAATTGACTTTGTGGTCGTGGGTCGATTTGCCAAGCATGCGGATGTTGGCGCCGGCACAGAACACGTTCGGCTTGTTCGAGCGCATGACCACGGCGCCGACTTCAGGATGCTCAAAACGCAGCCGCTGGATCGCGTCATACAGCTCGATATCGACACCGAGATCGTAGGAATTGAGTTTAAGCTCATAGCCCGGCTTGAGGGTCGCCGTCTCGGTCACATCCATCGCCAGCGTCGCGACATTGCCGTCGATCGTCAGCTTCCAGTGATTATACCGGTCCGGGCTGGTTGCGAAGCGGACAGGCCCATCGCCATGCGCTGCGTCGACCGTTCCAACCGCAGCATCCGCCGCACCAACCACCGCACCATCCTGTGGCGCCATTTGCTAATTCCTCCATTCGGCGGGACCGGTTTGTCGGTCTACCTACCCTACCCCTTTTAGCGGGGGATTTCTTCCAACAATATTGCTGAACTATATAGCAATTTCCCGCAGATTTCCAAGCCAGAGAAAAACTTCGATTGCTTATTGTTGACTAATCACATATCTTTTAGGGGCTCGCTGATCGTGGGTCAATGCTCTGTTGCCGGTTGTATCCCACACCCCAATCAGTGTTCCCGGATCGGCCAAAACAGGGCCATTTTACGGCGGTAAAATTTGAGGGGATCGCAAACGCGCGCAAAACCCCCGAAACAGATCCACCGCGCGGAAGTCGGGAAAAACCGACGCCGAACGGCGGAAAAGAGGCATTTTAAATGGACGACACGGTTATCCGTAAAATTTCGGATATCGGCGCGCAGGAGACGAGTCTGCGCGACTGGATCGTCCATAACGCCCAGCGACACCCCGACAAGATTTTTATTCACAGCGTCGAGCAGAAAAAATCAATCAGCTACGGCGAATTTCAGGATGTCGCCAATCGGATGGCGCAATTCCTGAAGACACGGGGAATCGGCCCGAATGACCGCGTGGCGATGCTGTCGAACAACAGTATCGAGCATCTCGCGGTCTATATCGGCGTGATGGCCTATGGCGCGACAATCTGCACCATCCATGTCGAGATGAACGCGGTCTATTTCGAGCAGATTCTGAACGCGCTCAAGCCGAAAATTACGCTGTATGAGGACAACGAAGACCGCATCGATGCGGACCGGCTGTCCCAGGCAACGCCGGGCGACTGGATGAAACTGGGCAACTGGCAAGCGGATGGCGGTTCAACCGGCTTCTATGGCGAGCTGGAGAAAATGACCGCCGATCCGGTGGAGCCGATCAGCCATTGGGAACATGATGCCTCGATCTATTACACCTCCGGCACCGCCTCCGCGCCCAAGGGCGTGCTGGTAACCTTCCGCGAGCTCATCACCAATACGCCGCCAACGGCGGATGCCCTTGCCATGACCGAAGACGACCGGATACTTGAATTTCGCGCCTTTAACTGGATTTCGGCGCAGGTCCTGTCCGGGCTGAGTTCGCTCTATAAGGGCGCGACACTGATCCTCGCGCGGCAATTCTCGCAAAGCCGCTATTTCGACTGGGTCCGCGAGTACAAGGCGACGATTGGCGTGTGCAACCCGACCGGCCTCGCCATGTTTCTCAACCGGCCAATCGATATTCATCATGACGACATCCCGCATCTGCGCTTTATGACCTCATCTTCCGCGCCGCTGATGACCGAAACATGGAAACAGTTCGAGGAAAAATACGGCGTGCCAATTGCGCAAGGCTATGGCTGCTCGGAGATCGGCTGGATCTCGGTATCCAACGAACACACAAGAAAATTCGGCACGGTCGGGCTGCCGCTCGCCTGTCACCGCCTCACCGTCGTCGATCAGGACGGCAAGGAGCTGCCGCGGGGTGAGACCGGCGAGGTCGAGCTCGGCGGGTTTGAGACCAATCTCTATCGCTATATCGACGAAAACGGCGAGGAGCAGATCCACGCGCGTGACCGGCTGCGCACCGGCGATCTCGGCATCATGGACGATGAGGGCTATATCCGCATCACCGGCCGCGCCAAGGACCTCATCATTCGCGGCGGGGTGAATATCTCACCGGCAGAGGTCGACAACATCCTGCTGCAGATGCCGACTCTGGCCGAGGCCGCGACCATCGGCGTGCCTGATCCGATCTGGGGCGAGGAGGTCGTGTGCTATGTCGCGGCCAAGGAGGGCCAGTCGACGACAGCGGAGGCCGTGCTTGAACATTGCTCGACCCGCCTGCCCCAGTTCCGCCAGCCCAGGCAGATCATCGTCCGCGACCAGCTGCCCAAGACCGAACGCGGCAAGATGAACCGGCTGCAGCTTCTCGACGAATGGAAAGCGGAATTCGGGCACGCCTGACGCCCCGTTCGAACCTACAAAAATCGTGCCCCTCGCCTTATCGCATCGGCGGCGCTAGCATCGACCGTAATTTCTGAAGTTTTACAGCCCCCCCTGAAGGGAAGATGTTATGGCGACACAACGGCAGGAAATCCCGATTTCAGACGAAATTGATCGTTTTATCCGGCTTCACGACGGCATGGCGCAGATGAACCGGGCTCTGCTCGAAATGGCGCCGCCCGACCGGCTGGATTGGGTCCCGTCGAAAGACGCCATCCACCAGTTCGGCGACGGCCGCACGCCGGTCACCATCCGCAATCTGTTCATTCACGTCGCGGTCGCCGAGAATGTCTGGATCAGCGCCCTGGCGGCGGCATCAGAAGGCGATGTCATGCCGTCGCCATCCAATGAGATTTTGAGCCAGCGTCTGAGGGCTGGCGACCTCATCGCCGAAACCGCCGCCTTGCATGCCGAAACGATGTCCATGGTGCGCGGCCTCACCCAGGCCTATCTCGACAAGAAAGTCATCGCCGCGCGGCGTAACTGGGCCGGCATCGAATTCCTGTGGGGCGTTCATGCGCACCGGGCTTTTCATCTGGGGCACCTGGATCTTTATCTGCATCTGAATGACCAGCC
>JBLHKG010000347.1:0-3794 GCA_047619835.1 Alphaproteobacteria bacterium | reverse complement strand
CGACCATGGCTGTAACTGCGGCATCTGGAGTGTCGAAGGTCAGCTGTTCGGCCGCCATGACGCGCGAAGGCATCGACTGCGCGCCCACCAAGATGGCGAGTGTAACAAACGCCCCGAATAGAAAGCGTGAGAAGACATGCGAACTATCATTGCGACGCGCTTCGTCAAGTCTCTGCACGATCGTCGCCTCCATCATAAATTTATCTGCCATTGCGTAATCCTTCAGACCAGCCCTGCGCCGCGCATCGGCTCACCGCCGTCCACCTCGACCGCCGCGAGAGCCACTACCTGAGCCCCTCGAGGTCCGGTTACTCGAGCGGCTGGACCTACTCTGTTGACCCCGGTTGCTGGTAGTCCGCGCGCTGCGGCCACTTTGGTAACTGCCAAATGATCCACCACGGCTTTGCTGTCGGCTCACTTGTCCGCTTCGGCCTTGCGGTCGCCTCACCTGTCCGCCACCGCTTACGCTGCCGCGCCGATCCCGGCTCGGCTGCGTTGATAGATCTCGCCGGGTCTGGCTCGTCGGGCGCGAACTGACGCCGGAACGCGTGCCCGGACGCGCGGTAGACCGTGTCCCGGGCCGGCTAACGGAACCGCTCGCTTGGCGGTTTGGATTCCATTTGGTGCCCGAGCCTCGGTTGACGTTGAGGTTTTGATTACGATTGACGTTGAGGTTTTGATTACGGTTGACGTTGACGTTTCGATTGATGTTGATGTCGTTGTGACCATGGCCGTGCCAGCCGATGCCGTACCCGATGGCGCCGCCGACGAACATGCCGGTCCAGAAAGCCGCTGCAGGGCTGTGATAATAGGGATAGGGCGAAGAGTAGACGTAGGCATACGGTGCCGGCTGGTGAACGACAACGACCGAAGGGTTGTACGCCGGCACATAAATTACCTCTGGCGTCGCGGATTCTATTTTGATGATTTCCGTTTCCCGGATGATCGTGGTTTGCTTGTCTGACTCTAGATTACCCGCCGCATGCGCCTGGGCCCGAAACCGTTGGACCGCGTCCATCAGATCCTGTTGCTGATTAATCACCGTGTCGCCCAGCTGTGAAGCCCAGTCCAGATCCTGGTTCATCTGGTCGACCACTTCCGGATAGTTGAGCAGTCCCAAGACGCTACTATCCCAGCTCTCGCGAGGCTTTAAGTCCGGATCTTTCTTGCGCTTTTCCAGGAATCGCGCGGCCTGGACAACTTCTAGAGGAAAGGTCGATGCCGGCAGGACAATCGCCAGCAACTCGTCCGGATACAGAGCGATCGGCCCCACCAGCTCATCAAGCTGCTCGTTTGAAAGTTTCTCCCCAGCATTGGCAGCCACCGCCTGTGTCTGCGCCCACACGGCAGGCGAAAACATCGTCACGCCAAGCGAGCCGATGGCCGCGATCAGCGCCGCTGTCGCAAACAGCCGTCTAATTGATTTATACGTGCCGACGCTAGCGGGCATGCAGCTCTCCATCCTGTGTCATCGACATTCACTCTAGGTCGATGGTGCTGATTGCGAGCGATCGTCGCATCAACCGGTAATTTCCTTGCGCCTCTGGCAGCGGCTCAAGAATCTATCGATTTTAGAATGCTAGTTTCCAGCTGCCGTCAGCAACCTGGCACAATGGCGCCGTATAGGTTCGGCCGCCCTGACCAGCGGTAAATCTGTGTGTAACCTGGGCGCATTTGAGCCCCTTCTTTTCGAACGTTTCCGTCAAGAACGCTTCGCCTGCCCGGTCCGTAATATCCGACTTCCAAGCCTGCCGGGAACCAACCCGATATTCGCCGAGGACCGCGCGAAGGGAACCCTTCAATTTATCCCAATCGCCCGGTTCCATCGAAATGCTGCTTCTGCCGAACACACCCTGCGCCTGTGCGGGAGAGACAATGGCTAGACTGGCGACAACCACCATCGCGCAAAATGTTCCGAGTGCTACTTTTACCAATTTAGTTCTCCATCGGATTGGAACCCGTGCAATTTGAACGGGTTACAGAAGTTTCTTTGTTCAATACGGTCATCTTATGTATCGGTATCAACTGCATCAATACCTATGACTCAGAAGATATATTTGGTACCGAATTCGAAGTTGAAATCGAAGGGCTTGTCACCACCATAACCAAAGCCGGGGCGCGCATAAAAGCTTACACCGCTTTCGAGGACGTAGCCTGCTTCCGCCTCGACAATGCCGAACTGTGTATCGTTCTCCCAGTTAAAGACATACTGCGGGTCGAGGAGAACATATGTTCTCTTATTATCGGACTGCTTCAAAAAGAAAAGGTCGAGCTGAGTTCTGTTGACGTCTGCCCGATCGTCATCGCCGGCGACGCTAAACACTTGTTGGACGGCAGGGGCGATAAGACTTCCTTTTATGCCAAACGGCAGAAATTTCACGCCGAATATCTGTGGTCCCAACGAGAACTTTCCTTCGCCGAGAATGTCCTCTGAGGCTGTCGGAAAAATCGCCTCGAGACCGACCGCGATTGCCGTACCGCCCTTCGGATTTAAAAAAGGAACATTAAGAACGCGCACATTGATGTCGCCCAAACCGGAATCGGAGATGTTGATCGGACCGGAATTGATGTCGACGGATTTAAACGGTACGCGGACGCGAAGCTGTAGCTTGCCATCCAAAGCCGGAGTGCGACCTTCAAAGGTGCCGATGTGGACGTCGCCGCCACCGGTTAAATCTTGGTACTCGTAGTAGAGCCGCAAGTCATTGGTAAAATTAATCGGATTGGTACCGGATTTATCCGCCTTGGCCTCAGTCTGCGCGAACGAAGGTGCGGCCATTAGTGAGCCGCCCAGCACCGCGGCAAACAATACCGCCCAAAAACCAATGAGGCCATTGACCCCTCTTACATTTGCTAGCTTCATACGAAATCTCCTGATCAAATAGACTAAACCTGCTGACGGCGGGCTGCCCCCGAATTATTCATTCGCGCCGCCCGCTTGAGATACCGACACAATAGTACCGCCAATTAAGGTACTCCGCAGTAACGGGTCCTAAGTTTTCAATTCTCATAGCGCAAATCCCGCCACGCGCTGCACCACCCAAAACATGCCGACACTGCCGATGCCGTAGGCCACGCTGGTCCGAGCTATGTGGGACTTAAAAATCCGCGAGCTGAACAAGCGGCTCACCGCAAAACTGGCGGCGATTAAAACCGCAATGAACAGGAGCTGACCGGCTTCAACGCCCAAATTGAAAAACAGCAGCGCCAGCGGCACCTCCAACTGCGGCAGCCCGATACCCGACAACACCGAGGCAAAGCCAAAACCGTGAACCAGACCGAAGAAAAAGGATATGGCGATGGGCCAACGCCAGGTGAGGGTTGTGCGGTCGTTGCGGACAATCTCCCAGGCGAGAAAGACGATTGACAGCGCAATCGCCGCCTCGATCGGCGGCACCGGCACGCGCACCGCACCCAAGGCCGCGCCTGCCAAAGTGATCGAATGGGCCACGGTGAACCCGGTGACGGCGGTTAATATCCGGCGCCAGGCGCCAGCGATGAAAATCAGCCCGGCGACGAACAGCAAATGATCCCAACCCGTCAGGATATGCTTCAAGCCTAGGGTAAAAAATTTCGACACCACGCTGGTTTTGGTTTCCAACAGGGGAATGGTCCAGGCGGTAACGTCGGGCCCCAGCACGGTGGAATGAGTCTCGCCGTTGAGTCGCTCGAAGCGAACGACCGTCGAGATCGACGGATTAAAGGCCGGATAGAGGATCCTCAGTTCGCCGCCGCCCAAATCTTGGTCGCAGCGGTACAGCACCGACTGGATCGCGCCGGTCGGGTTGTTGTTA
>JBLHKG010000346.1:0-3798 GCA_047619835.1 Alphaproteobacteria bacterium | reverse complement strand
TTATAGGAGACCCCGAATCTTGTCAGCTTGCGCTATCAGACTTTCTCCGGCAGCGTTTGTGAAGATCTAATTTAGGAGACCGAAACATGCCGCCATCGTCAAAAGGGACAATACTGATTAAAGGGGCGCGCGTCCTGACGCCGGGTGGCGACCCGCATTTGCCGGCAATTCAGGACATTCTCGTCAAAGACGGTGTGATTGCGGAGCTTGGCGCCGATCTTGAGCCCGGACTGGATGTCGACGTGATAGACGCATCGTCGATGCTGGCGACACCGGGTTTTGTGAATGCGCATTATCATTCGCACGATACGCTGGCCAAGGGCACGATGGAGGAAACGCCGCTCGAGACATGGCGATTGCTCGCATTGCCGCCGCAATATCCCAAGCGCAGCCGGGCGGAGATCCGGGCGCGGACCCTGCTCGGCGCGCTCGAATGCCTGCGCTCCGGCATGACCACTGTGCAGGATATGGTCACGCTCTACCCGTTCGATCCGGATCATCTTGAGGCGGTGGTCGAGGCCTATGAGGAAATCGGCATCCGCGCCGTGGTGGCGCTGCAATATGCCGATATTCGCGGCATCAACACGATCCCGTTCTGGCGCGAGGTGTTCCCCGAGGAAATGCACCCGCATCTCTCGACCGCCGCCGAGCCCGATGCGCGTTACGACCAGCTTGGCCATTTTATCGAAACCTATGTCGAGACTGGCATTACCAGTGATCGCATCACCTGGGCGCTGGGCCCGTCGGCGCCGGAACGATGCTCGACCGAGCTGATCGGGCGCACCGTTGAGCTGTCCGAGAAATACAATCTGCCGATCTTCTCGCACATATACGAATCCAAAGGGATGGCGCTGCAGGCGCGGCTCGAATATCCGCAGCATGGCGGCTCGCTGATCCGCCGGCTGCATGAGGAAGGGCTGCTCGGCCCGCGCCTCAACCTCGCGCACAGCGTCTGGTTACTGCAGGACGAAATTGATCTGCTGGGCGAAACAAAGACCAACGTGGTGATCAACCCGCTCAGCAATCTCAAGCTTAAAAGCGGCATACCGCCGATCCGCTCGCTTCAGGATGCCGGGGTGAGCCTCGCGCTCGGCTGCGACAATTGCTCGTGCTCCGACGCGCAGAACATGTTCCAGGCGATGAAGCTGTTCTGCCTGATGACCGCGGTCAGCCACAATGATCCCGGGCCCGCACAGGCGCCGCAGGCTCTCAAGGCGGCAACCCAGGGCGGCGCCTCGGCGGTCGGGATGGGCGACCAGATCGGCGCCATTGCGGTCGGACGCAAGGCCGACATCGTGCTGGTCGATCTCGACGATCCATCCTACCTGCCGCTCAACAGCGCGACCCGCCAGCTGGTCTATACCGAAGGGGGCAGGGGCGTGCGCCTGGTGATGATCGACGGGCGCGTGGTGATCAAGGACGGCAAGCTGCAGACCATGGACGAGCAGGCCTTGCTTGATGAAATCAGGGAGGTCGTGCCGCAATTCCAGAAGGATTTCGCCGAGATCGAGCAGCGGGTGGAGGGCCTTCGCCCCTATCTGGAAGAAGCCCATCGCCGCATCTGGGCCGAGGACACCGGCGGCGACCGATTGTTCAAGGACCCGCTGTTATGGGATGAGGCGCGGTTTTGAGGTAATTGATTGGAATAATCATCCTTCGAGACGGGTGCTCCCGTACCCTCCTCAGGATGAGGCGTAATATCGGCACACAAAAATCACCTCATGCTGAGGAGGCCTGAAATTCCGTCTCGAAGCATCGCGGGCGCGCCGCATTCCGACTATTCCAGATAATCCTCCAGCCTGATCCGGTCCCAGACATCCTGCGGTGGGCGGATGCGTTCTTCGAATGGCAGGGTTGCCGGGCGGGTCGCGTCGATCACCAGCTTGGTGTTCATGGGGCCGTGCTGGCTGCGGATTTCGCCGTAGCTTGACGGGTTGAGATGCGATCCCATCGCGTTGGGGATCACCACCATGTCCTGATCCGCCTCGAAGGTGGTGGCGATGGCCCACAGCACGCGCTGCTCGTCATAGATGTCGACATCGTCATCGACCACCACGGCGATCTTGAGATTCGGATTGGCGGTGATGGCGGCGAGCCCGGCGGATTTGCCCTGGCCCGGTACGCTCTTCTTGATGGCGACATAGGTGGTGAAGCGGCAGGCGCCCGACACCGGCACATAGACCGCCGTCACCGTCGGCACCAGCCGGTGAACGCTGTCGAATACGGCGCTTTCGAGCGACAGGGCGTTGGCGAGATTATGCTCGGGGTGGGCCGGGTCGAGATCGTGATAGATAGCGTCCGAGCGCATGGTGATGGCGGTGATCTGCATCAGCCCGACCGGGTCCTTGGCCGGGCCATAGAATCCGGTGAATTCGGCGAACGGTCCGTCGGCGGTCTCATTGGCAGGGTCGAGATAGCCCTCGATGACGATCTCGGCGAAGGCAGGGACGGGGAGATCGACCGTTTCCGCATCGGTGATCTCCAGCGCCTCGCCCATCAGCCCACCCATCAGATCCAGCTCGCTGGTATCGATGGCGCCTTCGCCCAGTGCGCCGAGCAGCGCCGCCGGGTGATGGCCGATAAAAAGCACGGCCTCCATCCGCTGGTTGAGCTCCTTGCAGCGGCGATAGATATAGCCGGCATGGTGGGTCGGGTTAAACATGCAGGCGAGCTTGTCCTTGCCCTGAACCTCGTGGCGGTACATGCCGGCATTCAGCACACCGCTGTCCGGGTCGCGTACGACCAGCACGCCGACGGTGATGTATTTGCCGGAATCATTTTGCGCATGGTGCGTGATCGGCAGTTTGGCGAGATCGATTTCATCGCCGGTCAGGACGATCTGCTTGACCGGCGCGCCTTCGCGGGGGACCTGCACGGGTTTGAGCGGTCTGGCGGCTCGCTCGCGGAATCTCTGCAGGATAGCGCTTTTCGGCTGGTCCGGATCGACCCCGAGCGCCAAGCCGAGCAGGGGATAGCTACCCAATACGCTGGTCACCAGCGGTAATTCAGCGCCCTTGATGTTCTCCATGCGGATCACCGGATAGCGCCCTTCCGCAGCCAGCTTCTGCTGGATCACGCAGGTCTCCAGTACCGGGTCGACCGGTTTCGAGACGCTGACGAAATAGTCAGAGCCGAGTTGCCGCGCCTCGCCGAGAAAATTTCTCAAATCCTGATTCATCGATCTCTCCTTCTTTTCGCAGTCTACTTTGCTTCCTCCGCCGGTCCAGAGGAGATCGTTCACCCTTGCCGCCGATGGTGAAAAAGGTAAATTGCGGTCTATCGCGTTATAAAAAATCAAACAGACACCGGGAGGCGGATTATGAAAATCGGGCTATTTGACCATCTTGAGCGCAGCGAAGACAGAGCGCTGGCGACTCAGCTAGATGAGCGTCTTGAGTTCATTTCCGCTGCCGACGAAGCCGGGTTCTACTGTCTGCATGTCGCCGAGCATCATTCGTCGCCGCTCAACATGACGTCGGCGGCCAGCGTCTGGCTGGCGGCTGTGGCGCGCTCGACCAAGCGCATCCGGCTGGGGCCGCTGGTTTATCTGCTGCCGCTTTATTCGCCGCTTCGCCTGGCGGAGGAAATCTGCCTGCTCGATCATCTCAGCAAGGGCCGGCTCGAGGTGGGCATTGGCCGGGGCGTGTCGCCCTATGAGGTCGGCTACCACAAGATCGACCATGAGCAATCGCGTGAAATCTTCATGGACGCCTGGGAGTGCCTGAAAGCGGCGCTGGCCAACAGTCCGTTCAGCTATAAGGGGCCGCATTACGAATATACTGACGTGCCTCTGCCGAT
>JBLHKG010000345.1:0-3807 GCA_047619835.1 Alphaproteobacteria bacterium | reverse complement strand
GGTGACAACCCTTTCCTGCCAGACCTCGCCCGCTATCAGCCGCCCCCCCTGCCGCCGATCACCCCGGACGCGGTGAAACAGGCGAAGGACATGCTGGTCGGCGCAAAGAAACCGATGATCCTCGCCGGTCGGGCAAAACGCAGCCGTGACGGCTGGGATTCCCGTGTGAAGCTGGCCGAAATGCTCGGCGCGAGGGTAATAACGACCTCGCTGGCCGCGGCAGCCTTCCCGACACCCCACCCGCTTCATGTCGGCTGGCCAAGGCAGGTGCTGAGCGAGGAGCAGATCGACGCGATCCGCGACTCCGACGTGATCCTCAGCCTCGATCTGACCGATCTGGCGGGGCGGCTGCGCATGGTGTGGCCGGATGACCGCATCACCGCCAAAATCATCGACTGCTCCATCGACGTCTATAATCACAACGGCTGGAGCCTCGACCATCAGGGACTCGCCCCCGCCGATTGCAAAATTCTCGCCGACCCGGATACGGCAGTCACCGCCCTGCTGGAGGCCCTCGCCGCCGACGGCGCCGTGCCCAAGACACCAGCGGCACCGCGGCAGCATGCATCGAAAATATACGAAGCACCCGGCGCACCTGGTGAAGGCCCCATCCACCTGACTGATATTGCCGCCGCTTTGTCCCGGGTGACCGAGGGGAAGAAACTCTGCATTCCGCGCCTTCCCTTCGGCTGGCCGGACGATGCCTATCTGTTTGACGACCCGATGGATTATCTCGGCCGCGATGGCGGCGGCGGGGTCGGCTCGGCGCCGGGTATTTCGGTCGGCGCCGCGCTGGCGCTGCGCGAGATGAAAAGCGACCGGCTGCCGGTCGCCATTATTGGCGACGGAGAGTTCATCATGGGCACGCCGGCGATCTGGACCGCCGCGCATTACCGCATTCCGGTGCTGATCATCGTCGGCAACAACCGCTCGTTCTTCAATGACGAGGTCCACCAGGAACGCATGGCGAAGCTGCGCAACCGCCCGGTCGAAAACAAATGGATCGGCATGCGGATGGATGACCCCGCCCCCAACCTGGCGGGCATCGCGCGCGATTACGGGCTCGAAGGCATCGGTCCGGTCACCGATCTCCGCGATCTCGAAGACGCGCTGGCGCGCGGCATCGCCGCGGTCGAAGCCGGCAATCCCTGCGTCATCGATGTCGTGGTGCCGCCGGAATACCGGTAGGGTTTTAGCCTCCTGACAACATCTCCGGTTTCTTGCGGAACCCGAGGCGATAGATCGAATAGCCGGTCAGGACCACAAAGGCGACGGCGATGGGCCGTGTCAGCAGCTGCTCGGGGTTATCTTCGAACAGCACCAGCGTCTGGCGCAACGTGTCCTCGAACAGCGGCCCGAGAATAAACGCGATGATATAGGCAACGATTGAGAAATCGAGCTTGCGCATGATATAGCCGAGGATGGCAAATCCGACCATGAGGGCAACCGCAAACATCGACTGCGTCGTCAGATAGGCGCCGGAGAAGCACAGCAGCACAACAACCGGATGGATGAACTGGTTGGGCAGGCTGAGCACCCAGGCGAACATGCGCAGACCGGCCTGACCGATAAACAGATTGAAGAAATTGGCCACCAGCATGGCGCCAAACAGCCCGTACAGCACCGATCCATGCTGCTCGAAAATGAGCGGCCCCGGCGTCAGACCGTGAATGATCAGCGCCGAGATCAGAATGGCGGCGGACAGGTTGCCCGGGATGCCAAGGGCAAGCGTTGGAATAAGATTGGCCCCGACGGTCGCGCTGTTGGCGGCTTCGGCGCCGGCAATGCCGTCGAGCGCCCCTTTGCCAAATTCTTCGGGGTGTTTTGACGCTCGCTTGGCAGCGCCATAGCCAAGAAAACCGGCGAGCGTGGAGCCCAGCCCGGGGATTGCACCGATGACGGTGCCGATCATCGCCGAGCGCATCATGGTTTTGAAACTGGCGCGAAATTCCACCATCGTCACGATGCGGTCTTCACGCGGGGTGGTTTTATTGAACGCGTTGATGCCTGTATCCTCGCCATCGGCGCGGGCGTGCATGCGCTCCTCAATCTGAATCATGATCTCAGACAGCGCCAGCATGCCGATCACCATGGCGAGAAGTGGAATGCCTTCCTCCAGCTCCAGCACATCGAACGTCATGCGCGGTGTTGAGGCCTCGGGGTCGAGACCGATTGTGCTGCAGAATATGCCAAGTGCGCCGGCGATCAGCCCCTTCATCATCGACTTGCCGACAACCGCGGCAATAAAGGTCAGGGCGAACAGCATCAGCGCGGCGAGCTCCGCCGGACCCATGGTAAGTGCGAGAATGGCAAACGGCGCGGCGACCAGGATCAAAACGAGATCGGAAAAACTGTCGCCCACCACCGATGCGTAAAGCGCCATCTTGAGCGCCTTAAGCGGCTTGCCCTTGCGCGCCAGAGGGTAACCGTCAAACGTCGTGGCGATGGCTTCCGCCGCGCCCGGCACGTTCATCAGAATCGCGGAAATAGCACCGCCGAAATTCGCCCCCTTGTTGATCCCGACCAGAAAGGAAATTGCCGCCACCGGCGTCAGAACAAAGGTCAGCGGGATGGCAATGGCAATCGCCATCGGTCCGTTCAGACCAGGAATGGCCCCGACCACGATCCCGACGAAGACGCCGAACGCGATCAACAACAGGTTGCTTACAGTGAGTGCACTGGCAAGGCCAGTGAGAATGACATCCATGGAAATACGCCTTTAGGGCAACGGGAATCTAAGGAACTGCCAGAAGAACAGCCAGATTGCGGCGGTCGCGACGATTGACGTGCCGATGACAGCGAAAGGGCGTTTTTCATCCATCATGATCATGAAGCCTGCCACCGTTGGCGGCCCGGCAGCAAGAAAGCCGACCCATTCAAAAATTGCCGTCACGACGATCAGGAAAATCGCGGCGCGCAGCAGAAAGAGCCAGTTCTTGTGTTCGATCGGCTGCGTGGAATCGTATTCCACCTCGCTGTCTTCGGTCGGTTGCGCACGGCACAGCCTGAAAACGAAGAACATTGCCGCCAAAGCAACCATCGTGGTGGCCGCGACAATGGGCATCGTGGTCGCCGCCAGCCCAAAACCGGGGCCCGACTCGACCGGTACAAACCCAGGAATGAACACAAATAGTAGCGCCAGCCCAAACAGAACGACTACGGCGTTCGAATATATATCGGCTGTTTTCACAGGCTCTCCTTTTCCCCGGCAAAACCAACAAAAACGCCGCGCGGGAATTTGACCCACGCGGCGTCCATGCTGAATTTTCTACTCGTCGTACTTTGCGATGAGGTTGGTATAGAGATCCTGCTCTCTCTTCATGTAGCCCATCAAAGCGCTCCCTTTGAGATTCAGGATGCGCATCTTCAGGTTTTTCCTGAACAGCTTGTCGACGTTGGCGTCCTTGCTGGCCGCGGTTACCGCCGCGCTCAACTTGTCTTTGGCCGCCTTGGAAAGACCTTTCGGCCCGTAAACGAGCTGCAGCGACGTGGTCGACGCCTTGCCGCCCATCTCCTTGAAGGTAGGTGTTTTTGGATAGTCGGGATTGCGCTCCTCATCGACACTGGCAACCACGATGGTTTTGCCGGCATCGGTGTATGGCGTATGGGCGCCGCCGGTATAAACGACATCGACATGACCGCCCAGCACACGCTGCATCGATTTGCCGCCGCCGCGCACCCGGATGATTTTGACGTCAATTCCGAAATCCTGCTTGATTGCGTTGCCGATCAGTCGGCCCGGCCCGCCGGAATAGACCAGCCGTACCGGCAGCCCCTTGGCTTTCAGCTTCTTGACCATCCCCCCCA
>JBLHKG010000344.1:0-3808 GCA_047619835.1 Alphaproteobacteria bacterium | reverse complement strand
GGAATGCGCGCGGCTCGGGGCTCATCTCAAGGCGGCCGGTGCGTCGCTCGCCCGTATCCTGCATAGCGACATGCAGTTTAGCCTGGAAAGCGCGGAACGGATCGCGGAGGCGCTGGGGCAGGCGGACCGGACGGCGCTCGCCGGCTACCCGTGTAATACCGGCCACGATATTGCGCCCTTTATCGCGGAAATTGTGGCCAGCAACGGCGACATCATGATGGTCGGCCATTCGGATTTTCTGGTCCGCACGGCATCGAAACTTCTCTGCGGCGATGAGACGGCTCGCGTGATCGAATTCAAGCCGGGCAATGCCACGACCTTCTGTATCGAGCGGGACGGCGATGACTGGGTGCTCACCTACGCCTGGCGGCCGGAGCATCTGGCCGCATAGCGGGTCGCAAATTAACCGCCCGTCATGACCGCGCGTTGATTGTTATTTTCCGCCGGGCTTCCGGCCCAGCCCGATCTTCACGGCCATCTTGGAGCGCTGAACGGAATAATCCGCGGCAACCACCGGATAGTCGGCAGGCAGGTTCCAGCGCTCGCGGTACTCATTGATGGTAAGCCCGTGCGCTGTTCTCAGATGCCGTTTGAGGATTTTGTGACCCTTGCCGCAATCGAGGCAGATGATCTGATCATTCTTGACCGATTTGCGGATGGAAACGGAGGGCTCAAGCGTCGTTGCCGTTTCGGGGTTGTTGAGATTGAGCAGAGTCTGGTGCAGATCATTAATAAGACCTGGAAGGTCTTCGCTCGAAATCTTGTTGCCTGCAACATAGGACTTGGCAAGTTGGGTGGTCATAACGAGCAAGGGCTGATTATCGGTGCTCATAATATTTATCTCCAAAATATCTATGGCGCTTTCGCGAGAATATAGTTTTGTAGTCGATTTCGCCGATGCGACCCACCCTAAAACGAGACGGAGTCTTGCGGGCGCAACGGGCGACAGCATGCCGTGTGGTTCTCCGTTAGGAAAGGGTGATTATTTCCCGTGGGAGTTGTTGCAAAATGACCGGTCGAAAAGGCTGTCTAACCAATTCCCCGTGAGATAGGATTTTTAACGTGGCGTTTTGTGCAACCTGAGCCTTGGGAAGAAAATCGTGAAATTTATCGGACCGCTTTTGGTTGCCGCGATTGCGGCGGTTGCGACACCAGCGATTGGCGCCGACGTTACACTCAAATTCAGAGCCGTCGATGCCAGCGGCGTTGGCAAGGAAATCGGAAAAATACGCGCGGTAGACACCAAAGGCGGGTTGCGCCTTGTCCCTCGCCTGTCGGGTCTTAAACCGGGCGCGCATGGATTCCACGTTCACCAGAACCCGAAATGCGGCAGCAAGGGCGCCGGCGGCAAGCAAGGCGCAGGCGTTGCTGCAGGGGGACATTTCGATCCCGCGAAGTCCGCTAGCCACATGGGGCCGATGGGAAAAGGTCATCTCGGCGATTTGCCGTCTCTGATGGTCGATAAAGACGGTTCCGCCAAAAAATCGATGATTGCGCCCCGGCTGAAAGTTGCCGATTTGTGGGGCCGCGCAATCGTCATCCACGCTGCCGGCGATAATTATTCCGATAAGCCGAAATCGCTCGGCGGCGGCGGCGCACGGGTTGCCTGCGCGACGATCGTGAAAGCGAAAAAACGCATGAAGAAGATGTGAGGGGCTGCGTCTAACGGTTTTACTGGAGCTTCCCACTGAAACCGACCGTCACCTTGGGGAACCATGATTCTCCCCAGCTTTTGATTGTATCCCAGCTTTTGATTGTATCAATGTAGGCCGCTTTTTCGCGTCCACATGGGCGCGACCCTTCTGGCAATCGTTGGACCGCCAGTTAGCAATTCTGAGGGGCTCAAATTCGTCGGTTTCAGGATTGAAAAATATGGTGCCGGCTAGAGGATTCGAACCCCTGACCCCCTGATTACAAATCAGGTGCTCTACCAACTGAGCTAAGCCGGCACGTGGACGGTTTTCCGTCGCAGCGCGTCTATAGCACAGGCTTTGCGTCGTGCGAAAATACTATCTTGCCCGGCTGTCTGGCCTGTCTGTCTTGCGGCCTGCCGGGGCGCCGTCATAGGGTGAGCGGATGACACAGGAGAAACCATGATGACGCCTGAAAGGGTGGCCGAAGCCGCCGGAATTCTGATGGCTAGCCGCGCCAACGCCGTGAAGATCAACGCGCTGCCGGAATCTTGCCGCCCCTCATCGGCCGCCGATGGTTACGCGGTCCAGAAACAGGTTCTGGTGCAGAGCCGTGTCTCGCAGATCGGCTGGAAAGTGGCGGCGACCAATGCGGTCACCCAGGCCGCGTTCGGTATTTCCGAGCCCTTTGCCGGACGCCTGCCCGGGTCCGCGCTCGCCCGCTCGCCCTTTGCCGTTATGCCGGGGCGGTTTAATGCGCCCTCGGTCGAGGGAGAATTCGCCGTGATGCTGGGCGAGGATCTGCCGCCGAACGGCGCGCCGTTCGATGCCGAGAGTGTCGCGGCAGCGGTGGCCTGCGTCGTTCCGGCGGTGGAGGTGGTCGATGGCGTCATCGGCGATCGCAAGGAAGCGGGGCCGCCCACCAATATCGCAGCCGGCTCGGTTGCCGGGCTGGTGCTGGGGCGGCCGCATTTCAACTGGCGGGAGCTCGATCTGCCGACCCATAAGGTTGTTTTGGCGGTCAATGGCGAGATGATTGCCGAGGGGACCGGGGCTGCCGTGCTCGGCGATCCGATGAACGCACTGGCCTGGCTCGCAAATCTGTGTGTGGCGCTGGGTGAGGGGCTGTGCGCCGGTGAGATCATCACGCTCGGCACCTGTACAGGCCTGACCCCGGTCTCGGCGGGTGATGTTGTGTCGGTAAATTATGGCGCGCTGGGGACTGTCGAGCTGGCGTTTTGAACGGGCGCACTCCCTTGATCGCAATTGCCGTTGGCCTGACTCACGACTAGGCTGTTTCCAGTCTGTTTAGAGACGTGCATCCGGAGAATTGAGAATGGCAGAAATAGCGCAACAGGCCAGCGTCACAGCGGACGTCAACTTCGTCGTTGATAATGGAGGCCCGATTATCAACTACCCGTCGCAAGCGGGGGGCGAAAAGAGCAAGTCGATCGGTGAGTACGAGTTCAAGACGGTCACCATCCATGATGCCCGCGCCCTGGCGGCCAACCTGTCGCTGGATCGGGAAGGGTTTGCGCTGGTCAATTTCGAGCCGACGGTCACGGATTTTTATGAGCCGGATCAGATCGAAAATATCTATAACGATGAGCTCATTGCGCTGCTCAAACGGGTAACAGGCGCCAGGGATGTGTTCGTGTTCGACCATACGCTGCGCGCGGGCGACGAAAACATTCGTTCTGAGAAAAAAGTACGGGAGCCGGTCCAGCGGGCGCATAACGATTACACCATCCGTTCCGGCCCGACGCGTGTGATTGATTTCTTTGGTGAGGAAGCGGCAAAACCGCTGCTTGAGCGTCGCTTCGCGATCATCAATGTGTGGCGCCCGACCGTTGGTGCTGTTGAAGAGTTTCCGCTGGCAATCTGCGATGCGCGCTCGGTGGCTCAGGACGATTTCGTCCGCTCGATCCGGCAGGCGAAGGAACGCACGGGCGAGACCTATCGACTGGCCTACAACGCCAATCACAAATGGTTCTATTTTCCGCTGATGCAGCCGAATGAGGCGATGCTGATCAAATCATACGATTCGCTGGAAGACGGGACGGCGCGATTCACCCCCCACTCAGCCTTTGTGGACCCCAACACTCGGCCCGATGCGCGTCCGCGTCAGAGCATCGAATCCCGCCTGTTCGCGTTCTTTTGATCGTGCAGCAGAAGCG
>JBLHKG010000343.1:0-3808 GCA_047619835.1 Alphaproteobacteria bacterium | reverse complement strand
TTAAACGCCGGCGACGCCGGCATCAGCGCCAGCCATACCAGCAGATAGGACATCAGCGCGATCTTGGGATCATCGAGAATGCTGTCAAACAGCCCGACAAACACCACCCCGACACAGCAGGCCGCGACGCAGATCGCGAAGAAATCGCCCGACCTGATGCTTCTGGTGAGCGCGACGACGACCATTCCGACTACCAGCGCCAAAATCGTCAGCGCGAGGATGCCGCCCTCGACAAACAGAAACACAAAAATATTCTTGATATGCCAGCGCAGATGGTTGCCATAGGACACGAACCAGTGATCGAGCCCGCCAACGTCGAAGCCGGTATTGTGCAATAGCTGCCGTCCGTCTTTCTTGTCGGTCAGACTGATGTCGCTGATATCGACGCCCTGCTCGATCCCACGATTAACAATTGAGACTTCAATCGGCACGCTGAACGGTCCGAACGACCGCGCACCGAGCGAATAGAGATCGATGTCATGGCTATAGGTCTTCCAGTCGCGAATTTTGCCGTCGAGATTGTAGCCGACCCACCGGCACTCCGTGAGAAATTTGAGAATATGGCGCTCGCAGAACTCGACGATCAATCTTTCGGGCCCGGGCGTCACTGTCCGCATCTTGATCGATAGCTTGACGATCTTGGCCGATCCGCGTTCGAAGCGCTGGCGCAGAAACAGCGCACCATTATCATCGCTGGTATTGAACCTGACGATGCCGTCACCCTCCTCCACGCGGAAATCGGGCGTGGTCAGATGCTCGCCGCGCGTTGGCGAATTTTTCAGATAGGCCCTCGGAAATACACCGCGCCCGATGCCGGTCAGAATGCCGCCGGCATCGCCCGGCACGAGGTCAATCGAGTCGCTCCAATGGCTGAAACGCGTTCCGAGATCCTCCGATACGGTCGAAAACCGCTCCAGGATGGCGGTGCCAACGGCCCACTTTATACCGCCCAACATGATCACGAAGCCGATGCCGCCGATGATGGCGAGCCATTTGAGCGACAGCGCCCCGACGATCGGGATCGATTTAAACCGGCTGACCGAAAGCCTGCCGGACAGCAGCATTCCGACGGCAAACACGGCCAGCATACCGAACACCGCCGGATAGTTGGCCCGCGAATAGGTGACGTAAAACGCATAAATGGCGAGCCCCGCCACACCCAGCAGAAACAGACGGACGACAGGATTACGCCAGAGGTAGAACGCCGCGACAATAAACGGGGTGCTCAGCGCGAGAAACGCATCGAGCGGCGCGCCGCCGACATGCATGGCGAAAAACCAGCCGGACACGCGATAAGGATGGTCGAAATTGAATACCCCGGTAAACAGGCCGCGCTCCCAGATGATGGTGCCGCCGGCCAGAACAAGCCCCAGAACCATACCGGCCGTGACGTAGCGGCGAATGTCGGTCCCCTTGGCGTTTTCCAACGCCAGCGCCGGCAGCAATGCCAGCGCAAAGATAAAGCCCTTCGCCTCGCGCAGCGCATTGGTCGGTGACAAATAATCCACCCCGTCCCCGAGCCCCTCGGCCGTGATCGGGCCCAGCCCGTTCCACGTTACAAAAATATTGTAGAGCACCAGGACGATGGCGGCGGCAAGCAGCGGCGTTCCCAACCGGCTGAGCCCGACGCCGCGGCGGAACAGACAGGCGCCGACCGAAATCAGCAGCAGCATGTCGAATTCATTGTAGAAAACCCGGCCCGACCAGTAGGTCAGCTCCAGCACGGGCAGCGCCGCCGGCAGCACGATCAGCCACGCGGCGGGCCGCCACAGCAGAAGCGCGATATAAATCGAAAATCCGATGAGCAGCTCGAAGCGCAGAACCGGAAACTGGTAAGCCCATCCGAGAGCGCCGGCGATAATGCCGATACCAAGGGCGATTTTGACCACCCACCACACCCAGCCAAATGCGGCAAGCGCACTGGAGGGCGGCGTCTCAGAAGTAGCTGTGGTCGTCGTCACCCTTGGCGATCCTTTATCCAAATCCCGCAGACATCCTGAAATTCATAACAAAGCAGGCGTTTCAGGGGAACCACCTGATCCTTACCGGCCCGAACCATCAGCTTCACCCTCCAGCGCCTCCGCCATGTCGCGCGACCGGGCAAATACCCAGAAACACAAGCCGAAGCAGATCAGACCGCCAATGGCGACAGGGATCCTCAGCCCGACCCATTCGGAAGCGGCCCCCATCAGCAGCGCGCCGAGCGCCGGTCCGCCGCGCGATATCATGCCGTAGAGGCTCATCACCCGCCCCCGGAGGTTGCCGGCCACCGCGTTCTGGATCAGCTGCTGTTCACCGACGCCAATGATGACCATGCCAAATCCGGTCAGCGCGGCGCTGACGACGGCAAACCAGAAATTACTGGTCGCGGTGAAACCGATCAGCCCGACCCCGACGAGCAGCACCATCCAGCCAACCAGCCGGACCAGACCGGTTATCCCGCCGCGCATCGTCAATAGAATGCTGGCGAAGATCGCCCCGCCGCCGATGGCCGAATGAAGAATGCCAAGACCGTCCACCCCGCGCCCGAACACATCATCGGCGAAACCCGGCATCAGCTCGACATAGGCGCGCCCGAACATCGCGACAACCGCCATCAGGAAGAACATCTGGGCGATGCCCGGCATTCGCACACAGTAGCGCATGCCTTCGAGAATTTCGAACGGGATATTGCTGAGCGGTCGGGGCTCCGCCTTGAACGGGTTTTCCAGCTTGATGGCAAACAGCGTGACAATAAATACCAGAAACGTGAACGCGTTGACGGTAAACGCGGTTGCGACGCCCCACTGCGCAATCAGCCCGGCAGCGACCGCCGGCCCCAGAATTCGCGCAATGTTAAAGGAAAGCGAGTTGATGGCGATGGCCGCCGGCAGATCCTTGCGCTCGACGAGGCTCGGCAGCACGGCGAAGCGAAAAGGCTGGTTAAACGCCATAATCACGCCCCGCACAAAGGCGAGCACAATCAGCCAGGCGATGCTGGCAAGGCCAAGATAGGTCACCGCCGCCAAAGCCATCGCCTGCAGCAAGGCGAGGGCCTGGGTCGAGCGAATGCCGCGCAGCCGGTCAATCCGATCGGCGATTGCCCCGGCGAACGGCGCCAGGATCACCGCCGGCCCAAGTTCCGCGATGGCGACGACGCCCAGCCAGAGACCCGACTCCTCCAGCTCCCAGGCTAGCCACCCCATGGCGATGCGCTGGATCCAGGAGCCGAAATGCGACAGGATATTACCAGCCGTGTAATAGCGATAATTGCGGTTGGACATCGCACTGCGGATGGCGGGAAGACCGGATAGCGCCATTCTGTTTTCCTGCTCCCCCTTTTTACTCAGCCTTCCAGGGCTTCAGCCATGGCGCGTCGCTGCGTCAGCACCCAGAGCCACAGCCCGACACAGATCAGCGCGGCGACGAACATCGGCCAGCGCAGCCCGATATAATCGGACGCCCAGCCCATTGCCAGAGCGCCCACCGCCGGGCCGCCGCGTGAGACCATGCCATAGAGGCTCATCACCCGCCCCCGCATGTCGCTCGCGAGGCTGTTCTGCAACAGCGTCTGCTCACCGACCCCGACGCACAGCATCGAGAACCCGGCCAGAACAACGCTGACCATACCAACCCAGATGTTGGTCGTGGCCGCCAGTCCCGCCAGAGCCAGGCTCAGCAGCAATATATTCCAGCAGACGAAATTGGTCAGCCCGGCGACCGCGCCGCGGCTGGCCAGAACGACGCTCGCCACAACCGAGCCGGCGCCGGCGGCGGCGGTCAGCATCGAAAATCCCACCACGCCGTAATCGAATACATCATCGGCAAA
>JBLHKG010000342.1:0-3809 GCA_047619835.1 Alphaproteobacteria bacterium | reverse complement strand
CGGGCGGGGGCGTGGAGTTCATGCGCGCGTTTTGGAATGCCGCAACAGCGCTCGATCCCAGTGCGCTGAGCCTTACCGAGGATAGCCGTTTCCCTTTTTGCACGCCGGAGAGCCTAACTGACCTGGTGAAGAGCGCCGGCCTGTCATCAGTTGACTGCACGCCAATCGAGGTGCCGACGGTGTTCCGGGATTTCGAAGACTATTGGCACCCATTTACCATGGGGGCAGGTCCGGCACCGGGTTATTGCGTGAACCTTGATCCTGAGGCTCGGCAGAGACTGAAAGAGAAACTAAACGACGATCTTCCTCGCAGCGAGGATGGCTCGATTGCCTTTAAGGCTAGAGCGTGGGCAATCAAGACAGTGGTCGCGTGACTTCCATTGCAGGCGGGCCCGGGAAGAAACCGTTGGTGTGAACGGCCTCTATCCACTGCTTCAGCATCGGACATTTAACCGCTGATTTTTCTGCCGTCTCGTCTCAGCCGCCGCCCCAGAGTTCTCGGCAACGGGTTGCGACTACCTGCTCAAAGGGCACCGGCCCGGTCAGCTGGCCAACCGATTGCGCGAAGGCGTTGAGGCGCTGCACCGCCTCCTCGGAAATGACCGGATCGTAGAACCGGGCATCGCGCTCAACGACAGCGGCAATCAGGGCTGCCGATTCCGGTGGGAATTTTCGCATTCCGACTTCGCGCGCCAGCAGGGGGTCTTCGCGGAGGGCCTTCTGTGTCTTCGCGATGGCGCGGACGGCGGCATCGACCTCCCCCGGCTCACGGGCAATGAAATCATCGGTCGTCGCCAGCCCGGCAAAGGTCGCAAAGCGGATGTCGCCGGGGTCGTCGCCGCGCCGGACATCGACATGGATCTTGCCGATCCCGCTGGTGACCGCCGTCTCGGCGCCCATCGCATTGGCCCAGAATCCGTCGATTTTTCCGTCCCGCAGCGCCTGCGCGGCAAACACGCCGAACGAGACATCGCGTTGCTTCGCGCCGGGCAGCTCGAGGATTTCGAGATCGTTATCGGGATCAAGGCCGCCGCTGCGCAACATCTGTTTGAACACGAGGTCGGGCCCTTCCGCCGCCGTCAGTCGAAGCCCCCTCAGCGCCCCAACATCGCCGCGCTCAACCGCGAGATCGGTGCGCACCGTCAGCAGCCACGGCGTTCCCTGCGACAGGGCCACGCACAGCTTGGCGCCCTTCCAGTCCTTGAATTCGGTGAGGACATCGAACACCGAGCCGGCAATCATGGCATCGGCCGCTCCTTCGCGGAGCGCCCGGGTGGAGCCCATTGCCGAAACGAGCTCGATTTGAACATCGAGGCCCTCGGCTTTGAAAAACCCAAGCTCATCGGCAGCGAGAGCCGGAAAACAGGTATTGCTGACGAGATCGACGGCGGCGATGCGCATGTGAAGACTTCTCCTGACAATTTATCCATCTCTGGCGAGGCAAGCGTCGCCAGTAAGACAGGCTATGCCGCCTGCCGGTTGTTTTCAATTGACGGAGTGGCACTCCCTTGAATTTCGGTACATTTTGGAGAAATGACGCGTTATGTGGGATAAGTTGTTCATCGGATAAGAACAGGGATGGCAGGGCATAGAATGGATTTCATCGACGAGTTGGTAATTGCATACCGGGTTTTGGCGGCGCATGGCGTGGTGGACGCCTATGGCCATGTCAGCGTGCGCAAGCCGGACGATCCGGAGCGCTACTACATCGCCCGCGCGCTCGCGCCGGAGCTGGTGACACGCGAGGATATTTTCGAATTCGATCTCGACAGCACGGCGATCGACGACAAGGGCCAGTCGATGTATCTCGAGCGCTATATCCATGGCGAAATCTTCAAGGAACGGCCCGACGTTAACGCGGTGGTGCATAACCATTCGCCGTCGGTCATTCCGTTCGGGGTGACCGACGTGCAGCTGCGCCCGCTGGTCAATACCGGCGCCTTCATCGGGCTCGGCGTACCGACATTCGAGATCCGCGATTTCCAGCCGTCGGGCGACATCATCATCAGCTCGCCCTATCTCGGCAAGGCGCTGGCCGACGTGCTGGGCGAATCCCCCGCGGCCCTGATGCGCGGCCATGGCGCGACGGTGGTGGCGGAGTCCGTGCCGCTGGTCTGCGTCCGCAGCATCTATCTGGAAGTCTCCGCCAAGCTTCAGATGCAGGCGATCACCATTGCCGGACAGGGCGGCAAAGTGATTTATCTCGACGACGATGAGGTGAAGGCGACGGTGGGGCGTCAGGATGCCAAGGAAACCTGGCGGCGTGGCTGGACGCTGTGGCGCGCCAGGGCGGTTGCCGAGCTTCAGGCCGAAGAGGCCCTGCTGCGGCGCTGAGCCATATTAGCCGAAGAAGGCGCGGAAACGGGCGATGACCTCGTCCGGCGCTTCCTCGGCCAGATAATGACCTGACGCGACCGGCCCGCCGGTGAGATCGCCGCTGTGAGATCGCCGCCAGACCTCCAGCGGTTCGTACCATTTGCCGGTCTTGCCGGTGGCCCCCCATAAAGCGGTTCCGGGCTCGCGCCATGTCTCTGTGCCGGATGCGGCCCATATCTGCAACATCCAGAACCCCGCAGGGTTTAACACCGTGCTGTCGGGGTTCCTGCTTTTAATCCGCCGCCGCCTTCTAATCCGCCGCCGCCTTCTAATCCGCCGCCGCCTTCGCGAACCATGGCGAGAGACGGAAAACACATTTAGTACGAACGCCCGTGATATAATTCCAGTCATGCCTGTTTCACATATGACGATTGCCATTGGGAGGCCCGCCGGGTGAAAACCTCTATCGCTACTGTGTCCATATCCGGGGATTTTGCCGAAAAGCTGCAAGCCATTGCCGATGCCGGGTTTGATGGCATTGAAATATTTGAGCAGGATTTTATCAGCTCTGATTTGAGCCCTGCCGATATTCGCGGAATGGTTCGGGACCATGGGTTGGAGATAACGCTGTTTCAGCCGTTCCGCGATTTCGAAGGGCTGCCGGCAGGCCCCTTGCGGCAACGCGCTTTCTCGCGGGCGGAGCGAAAATTTGAGCTGATGAACCAGCTCGGCACCGATCTGATGCTGGTGTGCTCGTCAGTGCATCCGGCATGTCTTGGCGGCATTGACCGATGTGCGCAGGATTTTGCCGAGCTGGGCGACATCGCAGGGAAATTCGGCGTGCGTGTCGGGTTTGAGGCGCTCGCCTGGGGGCGGCATATCAGCGATCACCGCGATGCGTGGGAAATCGTCCGGCGTGCCGATCACACTTCGATCGGTCTGGTTCTGGACAGTTTTCATTCTCTGGCCCGCGGCATCGATTCGCAAAGCATCCTGCGCATACCGGGCGACAAGATTTTCATCGTCCAGCTTGCCGATGCGCCGTGGATCGAAATGGATTTCCTCTACTGGTCGCGTCATTTCCGGAACATGCCGGGCGAGGGGGATCTGGATCTCTCAGCCTTCATGAATGCCGTCCACGCAACCGGTTACAAGGGGCCGGTCAGTCTGGAGATTTTCAACGATCAGTTCAGACGCGGAAACGCGCCGATGGTGGCCAAGGACGGCTATCGCTCGCTGATCTGCCTGATGGATGGGGTCCGGCAGGAAGCAGGGGAGGCCGAAAGCGATTTGCCCAATCTACCGCCAAAGGTAACAATTTCCGATATCGGCTTTATCGAATTCGCCACCAGCCCGGACGACAAGGAAAAGTTTGAAACCCTGTTCCGGCAGTTGGGTTTCCGGAATACCGGTCATCACAAGTCCAAGGCGGTTTCACGCTGGCAGCAGGGCCGGTTGAACTTTCTGCTCGATACTGAACCGACAGGATATGC
>JBLHKG010000341.1:0-3818 GCA_047619835.1 Alphaproteobacteria bacterium | reverse complement strand
CGGAATCATTGCTGTCTTTACCGGCAAGGACCTGGCTGACGACGGCGTTGGCAGCCTGCCCTGCGGCTGGGGAATTACCCAGATCGATGGCACACAAATGGCCGAACCAGCCCATCCTGTCCTCCAGTCGGAGCGGGTCCGCCATGTTGGCGATCCTGTTGCCATCGTCATCGGTGAAAGCCGCGCGGCGGCGCGCGATGCGCTCGATCTGATAGAAATAGATTACGACATTCTGCCGGCAATCGTCGAAACCGCCCATGTCGCCGACGACGGCGCGCCGCAGGTCCATGACGAGGCGCCGAACAATATCTGCTTCGACTGGGAAATCGGCGATGCGGCAGCGACATCATCGGCATTCGAGTCCGCGGCCCATGTCACCAGCATTGAACTCATCAATACGCGGATGGTCACCAACGCCATAGAGCCCCGTTCCGCCGTTGCCGAATATGACGCCGGACTGGATCACTATACGCTGTGGACCGCCAGCCAGGCGCCGCATGTCATTCGCCTGTTGATGGGGGCGTTCGTCCTCAATATTCCGGAGCATAAATTGCGGGTTGTCTCGCCCGATGTCGGCGGCGGCTTTGGCTCCAAGATTTTTCACTATGCCGAGGAGGCCCTTGTCACCTGGGCCGCGAAAAAAACAGGCAGACCGGTCAAATGGACCGCCGAACGCTCGGAAAGCTTCCAGTCCGACGCGCAGGGGCGCGACCATTTCAGCATCGCCAGACTGGCGATGGACAAGGATGGCAAGTTCCTCGGCCTAAAAGTAGAGACCATCGCCAATCTCGGTGCCTATCTTTCAAGCTTTGCACCGCTGGTACCAACATATCTCTACGCAACGCTTCTCGCCGGGCAATACACGACGCCAGCCATCCATGCGTCCGTTAAAGCAGTGTTCAGCAACACCGTTCCAGTCGATGCGCTGCGCGGCGCCGGACGGCCCGAAGCGACCTATCTGTTGGAACGGCTGGTCGATCAGGCGGCCGACGAAATCGGTATGGATCCGGCGGAGCTTCGCCGCCGCAATTTGATCGCCCCCAACGCCTTCCCCTACCAGACACCTGTCGCCCTCGCCTATGATTCCGGCAACTACGAAGCCGCGCTGGACGACGCGATGACGATGGCCGATTACGCGGGCTTCGAGACGCGCCGGGAGACCGCCTCAAAGAGCGGCAAACTACGCGGCATCGGCGTTTGTGCCTATATTGAGGCATGCGGTGCCGCGCCATCAGCCATCGCCGGCGCGCTAGGCGCCCGGGCGGGGCTTTACGAATCCGCAGTGGTCCGCTTCCATCCGACCGGCATGGTGACAGTGTTTACCGGTAGCCAGAGCCAGGGACAGGGTCACGAAACCACCTTCGCCCAGGTCGCCGCCGTCCGTCTTGGCATTCCATTTGAAAATGTCGATGTCGTGCATGGCGATACCGACCGAATCCCGTTCGGCATGGGAACCTATGGCTCCCGCTCGCTGGCGGTTGGCGGTTCGGCAATCGCCAAGGCGGTCGACAAGATCATCGCCAAGGGAAAGAAGATCTCGGCGCATATCCTTGAGGCCGCTGAAACCGATATCGAATTCGCTGACGGGGTGTTCACGGTCTCCGGCACCGATAAATCGATTACAATCGGCGAAGTCGCCGGCGCCGCCTATGTGCCGCATAATTATCCGCTGGATGAGCTCGAGCCCGGGCTCGATGAAAGCGCGTTCTACGACCCCGCTAACTTCACCTTCCCTGCGGGAACCCAGATTTGTGAGGTCGAAATCGACCCCGACACAGGCATAGTCGAAATCATCTCCTTCACGGCGGTCGATGATTTTGGCAACATCATCAACCCGATGATCGTTGAGGGCCAGGTCCATGGCGGAATTGTTCACGGGGTCGGACAGGCGCTGATGGAAAATTGTGTCTATGACAACACGACAGGCCAGCTGGTATCCGGGTCTTTCAACGATTACTGCATGCCCCGCGCCGATGATGTTCCGAGCTTCGAACTGGCAACCCGGGTGACCCCCTGCCCCCACAATCCGCTGGGGGTGAAGGGTTGCGGAGAAGCCGGTACGATCGGCGCCGGCGCAGCTGTCATAAATGCGGTGGTCGATGCCTTGTCACCGCTCGGAATTTCCCATATCAACATGCCTGCAACGCCCTATAATGTGTGGCAGGCGATCAACGAAGCAAAGCAACAGGCGTAAGCGGAGACGACGGACCATGTATGAATTCAACTATTCCAAGGCCTCTTCAGTTGATGAAGCAAAAAAGCTTCACGGCGGCGCAGAGGATCCGAAATATATGTCGGGGGGGATGACCCTGCTACCGACGCTGAAAATGCGGCTGGCCAAGCCTTCCGACGTGATCGACCTCGCCGGGATCAGCGAACTGGTCGGCATTGAGGTCACGGCGGATACCGTCACCATCAAGGCCATGACGCCCCACGCGGTTGTCGCCGCGAACCCGGAAGTGCAGAAAGCCATTCCGGCACTGGCCAAGCTGGCTGGCGGCATTGGCGATCCGATGGTTCGGAACCGTGGCACGATCGGCGGCTCGCTCGCCAATAGTGACCCGGCAGCGGATTATCCCGCTGCTGTGACCGGCCTTGGCGCAACGATCCACACCGATCAGCGTGACATCGCCGCCGATGATTTCTTCAAGGATCTGTTTGAGACGGCCCTTGAAGAAGGTGAGATGATCACCAGTGTCTCCTTCCCGATCCCCGAGAAGGCCGGATACATGAAGTTTCCGAACCCGGCATCGCGCTATTGCATCGTCGGCGTCATGGTATCTCAGTCGGGCGGTAACGTTCGCGTCGGCGTGACGGGTGCCGGCGCCTACGCCTTCCGCGTACCGGAGATGGAAGCGGCGCTGGCCGCCAACTTTGCTGCGGAATCGGTCGCCGAGATCAGCGTCCCCGATGCCGACCTCAACAGTGACATCCATGCGAGTTCCGAATACCGGGCTCACCTGGTTACGATTATGGCAAAACGCGCGGTCGCCGAAGCCGTCGGTTGAGCGTAACTAAAAGCGGACCGTGGTCCGCCCTATATTTCGTCGTTACAGGGAGGCCGGAGCAATCCGGCCCCCTTCTTCATTCTAACCCCCGGGTACGTACATCATGAGCGAGCAGCTCCCTGGATCAATTGACGACACGCTGGAGCTGTTGTCGGCAGGTCACTACGTGGCGGACCGATCACTGGCAACCGCCCTCTATCTCGCCCTGAAGCTGGGCCGCCCTCTATTCCTCGAAGGCGAAGCCGGCGTCGGCAAAACCGAAATCGCCAAAGTTCTTTCGGAGATGCTCGGCCGCAAGCTGATCCGCCTGCAGTGCTATGAAGGGCTCGACGTATCTTCTGCGGTCTATGAGTGGAATTACAGCCGCCAGATGATCGATATCCGGATCGCGGAAGCCTCCGGCGAGGAAGACCGCGACAAGCTTGAACAGGACGTGTTTTCTGACCGCTTCCTGATCAAACGCCCCCTACTCCAGGCACTTGAACTTGATATCAACGGCAATCCGCCTGTCCTGCTGATTGACGAGCTCGATCGCACCGACGAGCCGTTTGAAGCCTTTCTACTGGAAATTCTCTCAGATTTTCAGGTCACCATTCCTGAAACCGGCACGGTTAAGGCTGAAAAACCACCCATCGTCATCGTCACGTCCAATCGGACGCGCGAAATTCACGATGCAATCAAACGCCGCTGCTTCTATTACTGGGTGGATTATCCCGACGCGACCCGCGAGCTTGAAATTCTCGCGGTCAAGGCGCCGAACGCGGATAAGGAACTGTCACGCCAGATCGTCGCCTTTGTTCAGCGCTTGCG
>JBLHKG010000340.1:0-3827 GCA_047619835.1 Alphaproteobacteria bacterium | reverse complement strand
TCGCCGTCGAGCTGGCGCCGCAGGGAATCACGGTGAACTGTGTCGCGCCCGGTCGGATCTCTCGTCCCGGGGCAACGACGGCCCATTTTGCTGCGCGGCCAATCCCCATGGGACGCGAAGGAACCCCGGAAGAATTTGCCGCCACGGTAGGATTTATGTGCGGCCCTAATTCCCGCTACACCACGGGGCAGACCCTGCATGTGAACGGCGGCTGGTACGTTTCGATTAATTAGCCTGACGCAGACCTTCGGGGTTTTGTCACAGGCTGCCAGCCAGACCTACCCTGAGTAGGCTCTTTACAACGACCACTCATAAGAAGTACAAGCCTGCTCACATTGTCCATGCCGCCATGTGGCTGGCTGGGGCGATTTCAGCCCCATAAATTTTATGACCCGCACCGAGCGCGTCGACCGACTCTGGAAAGAGAATATGACAGGATTTGAAGGCGCCGCTCCGGCGCTTGGCCAGGCTTTGAGCAAGCGTGGCTATACCGTATTGACGCCGGTGCAGGAGGCCGTTCTGGACCCCGATCTCGGCGAGTCCGATGTCCTGGTTTCGGCCCAGACCGGATCAGGCAAGACCGTCGCATTCGGTCTGGCGCTGGCCAAGACCCTGCTGCAAGGCGCGGACCGCTTCGAACGCGCGACCGTGCCGTTGGCGCTGGCGGTTGCACCGACCCGTGAACTGGCGTTGCAGGTTAAGCGCGAACTGGAATGGCTGTACGCTGAGACGGGTGCGTCCGTCACCTCGTGCGTTGGCGGCATGGATATGCGCGATGAACGCCAGGCTCTGCAGCGCGGCGCCCATATTGTCGTCGGCACACCGGGTCGGCTGCGCGATCACATCGAGCGCCATTCCCTGAATATGACAGGCCTTCGGGCGGTTGTGCTGGATGAAGCGGACGAAATGCTCGATCTGGGCTTCCGCGACGATCTGGAATTCATCCTCGATGCCGCGCCCGCCGAGCGGCGGACGCTGATGTTTTCCGCTACCGTGCCGAATTCGATCCGCACGCTCGCCAAGCGCTATCAGCGCGACGCGGTGCGCATCAGCACGTCTTCGGATCGGGAGCAGCATGTCGATATTGAGTATCGTGCCCTGACCGTTGCGCCCAATGACCGCGAAAATGCGATCATCAACGTGCTGCGGTATTTCGAGGCAAAAAACGCGCTGGTGTTCTGTTCGACCCGCGCTGCGGTCAACCGCATGACCAGCCGTTTCAGTAACCGGGGGTTTTCGGTCGTCGCGCTGTCTGGAGAGCTAAGTCAGAAGGAACGCAGCCATGCGCTGCAATCGTTGCGCGACGGACGGGCCAGAGTGTGTATTGCCACCGATGTGGCGTCACGCGGCCTGGACTTGCCGGACCTTGAGCTGGTGATCCACGCGGACCTGCCCAAAAATCGTGAATCCCTTCTGCATCGGAGCGGCCGGACCGGGCGTGCCGGGCGCAAGGGTGTTTGCGTCGTGATCGTGCCGCATAATGCGCGGAAATGGTCTGAACGGTTATTGAGCAGCGCCAATGTCGTCGCCACCTGGGCGAAACCGCCGTCGATCGATGATATTACGCAGCGCGACCGCGAGCGCATTTTTGAAGACCCAAGTCTGAGCGAAGCCCCGACCGAAGATGAACAGGTTTTCGCCGCCGAGCTTTTGGCGCGCCATAGTGCGGAGCAGATCGCGACCGCCTTTTTGCGTCTGCATACTGCCGGCCAGTCCGCGCCCGAGGAATTGCTCGATAATGCGCCACCGGAACCCGAAGAACGGGTACGGGAACGTAAACCGCGGGATGATTTCAAGAACGGCGTCTGGTTCTCGTTGTCTGTGGGGCGTAAGGAGAAGGCCGAGCCCCGCTGGCTTCTCCCGGCGCTGATCCGTGCCGGGAAGCTTGCCAAGGGTGATATCGGCGCTATTAAAATTCGTGAAAATGAAACTCATGTGGAGCTGGCCCCGGGTTGTGTGGCGGGCTTCCTGGAAGCAATCGGTTCCAGCGGGCTGATTGAAAAGACCATATTTGCGACGCCGCTGGATGGCGCGACGCAGGTCGTTAGCGCTCCAAAATTCGACAGGCCCCGTCACGCGGCTGTCGTGCCTGCCGAGAAACCGCAGCAGGAGAAAAAGCCATACAGTCGCGATAAGGAGCGTAATTACGCCAGATCGGAATCCAAACCGAAACCTAAATATGAACAACGGCTCGCCGTCCCAATGAGCGCACCGGTTGTCCTGCCGGATAGTGATGCCAAGCCCGAGCGGCCAGCGAGAGACGATGGCCAGCCTGCCAAAACCGGCAAAAAATTCAAGGACAAGAAATTTACCAAGAAGAAACCGGTCGCGAAAAAGCGTCTCAAGCTCCGGTTGGTCGATAAATCCGCTGCGAACCAGGCGCGTAAAACTTCACTGGCGCAAGCGGCCGGGCATCCTGACAAAGCGGCTGGGTTCAGTCCACGAAAGCGGATTAATTAGAGAACGGACTTCGTTCAGTAGGAGCGGCTGACCGCGAAGGCGACCGATTCCTGTAGCGCCAGCTTGTGTTCGTCGTCTGGGAAGATCGAAAGTGCATCCAGCGCCCGCTGGCCGTATTCCCGGGCGCGGTCGACT
Source organism: Alphaproteobacteria bacterium (assembly GCA_047619835.1). GTDB lineage: Bacteria > Pseudomonadota > Alphaproteobacteria > MPNO01 > UBA2964 > JAYOEY01. Next base: position 1,232 of record JBLHKG010000340.1, on the reverse strand, counting down.
GTTGCTTTCAGGGCGCCGGCGTTTTCCATCATCTGCACGGCCCGCTTAAAGTCGCCCTTTTTCTGTTCCAGGTCTTCCAGCGTTCGGCGCCAGAACACGCGGGCCTCCTCATCGCCATGGCGGAAGGCAAGAATGATCGGCAGGGTAATCTTTCCCTCGCGGAAATCGTCGCCGACCGCTTTGCCGAGCGTCGCCTGGCGGGCCGAGTAATCCAGTACATCGTCAATGAGCTGGAACGCCATGCCGATATTATGACCAAATGAGGCCAATGCCTGGCGCTCTTCCGCCGGACGGTCGGCGACGATGGCGCCGATCTCGGTCGCGGCCGCAAACAGCTTGGCGGTCTTGGCCTCAATGACCTCCAGATAGTCCTGTTCGGTGGTGTCGGTATCGTTGGCAGTGATCAGTTGGTGAACCTCGCCCTCGGCGATCACCGAGGAGGCACGTGACAGGATGTACAGCACCTCCAGCGAGCCGTCGGCGACCATCAACTCGAACGCACGGGCGAACAGGAAGTCGCCGACCAGTACGCTCGACTGGTTGCCCCAGACTGCGTTCGCGGTGGCCGCGCCGCGTCTCAGATCGCTTTCATCGACGACATCGTCATGCAGCAGGGTTGCCGTGTGAATGAATTCGACGCTGGCGGCGAGCCCGGTATGGCGTTCGCCCTGATAGCCGCAGAGCCGCGCCGCGCTCAGCGTGAGCATCGGACGCAGACGTTTGCCGCCAGCCGCGATGAGATGGCCGGCCAATTGCGGAATAAGCAGGACCGGGCTTTGCATCTGTTCGAGAATTACCTCGTTTACCCGGGCCAAATCGGTCGCGGTAAGCGCCATCAGCCGGTCAAGCGACGGTGTCTGCTGCAGCTCTCGCTGGTCGTTAAGAGCGACGACATTTGTCACGGAAATACGCCTCTATCCTTGATATACTTGGGGAGAGCGGCGAGCATAGAACAACCGGTCGAAGCGTCAAGCAGAGATCCCCGAAACCCCATCCCCGAAACCCCATCAATGGCGTAGTCATGAAGGAATTGCTGAGAACCAACGACCCCGTGCTGATTTCGTGGCTGCAGGCGCTGTTGCGGGATGACGGTATCGAGTCCTTTGTGTTCGACGCCTATATGAGCATTCTCGAAGGCAGCGCCGGCGCCATTCCGAGACGCCTCATGGTGATCGACGAGGATCTGGAAAACGCGCGGCAGATCGTCACCGATGCCGGTGAGGGCGACCAGC
>JBLHKG010000339.1:0-3836 GCA_047619835.1 Alphaproteobacteria bacterium | reverse complement strand
GACAGCACCGCCATCGCGGCGGCGCCAGCTAGGAATAGCCAGACGAGAAGGGGGGAATGAGCCTGAAGGCTGCACATCAGTCACGGATATCCTGCAGCAGCCATTCGGTCGGGATTTCGTGGCCGAGCCCTTTTTCTTTGGCGAGCTCATAGGCCCGGCCGGCGACGGCATGGAACTGGTTGCCCTGCAGATTGCCGCGTTCCGAATAGGTGATCTGGTTGCGTGACGTTCTGCCGCAGTTGCTGCCATCGAGAAAATCCCGGAAATAGATGATGCGATCTTCCATCACGAGTCCGTGTCCGCGCTGGCCTCGGGGTTTCAGGGTAAAGCCGTAATCTTGCTCGCGGCGGGCAGCATAGGTAATGAATTCGTCGGCCAGCCCGAATTCGGGGAGCCCTTCCGGCGCCGGTGCATTGCCGAAGCGGAAATAGACTTCGATCCGGTCCTGAACCTCGGGGGCGACCATGCCCCGCGCACCGACATTGAGGACATGCTGGCCAGCTTCCAGACAGTCGGCATCGATCACCGGAACGGCGCTGTCGGTGCAGCCGGCGACGATGTCGGCGCCCTTGTAGATGTCGCTGGCTTGATCGCAGACTGTGACCTCAATGCCGTGCTTTTCCCGTACGGCTGCGGCAAAGGCCTCGCAATTGGCCCGGGTCGGGCTGAACACCTGCAGCTTCCGGATATCGCGGACGCACATGAAGGCATCCATATGGCTGTGTGCCATGCCGCCGGAGCCCAGCATGCCGACCACATGCGAATCCTCGCGGCTCATATATTTGACTCCGATCCCGCCGTCGGCGCCGACCCGCATATGCTGCAGCACGCCGTCATTGATAAAGGCCAGCGGTTCGCCATTTTCGGTGCTGGTGAGCAGGATCAGCCCGCAATAGAGGCCGGGTTCCTTGCAGTATTTTTCCTGGCTGCGGACGCCTTCATATTCTGTCTCATACACGATGTCCGATTTCATGCGGATGGCGAAATAGCCTCCCACCATGCCGCCTTCCATCGTGCCCCATTGATATGCCTTTTTTGGGTCGGAGGTCGGGATCTGGATATCGATGCGGGGTCGGCAGATCGCCTCGCCTGCCGCCAGCGCCCGGTAAGCCCCTTCCAGCGCGTCGATGGTGTCCTTCATGGTCAGCACTTCGGTGACCATGTCGTTATTGATGATGAGTGTCATTGCAGTACCCTTAGTTCAGCGACGTATGCACATCGACCAGCGCGACACCGCCGCCATCGACCACTTCGACGGCTCTGCGGAAGGCTTCCTTGAGCTTGGCGGGATCGCGTACCGGTTCCTCGGCCCAGGCGCCGTAACCCCTTGCAATCGTGCTGTAATCGGGTTCCGGTCCGACCATGCGCTGGCCGATCCAGGCGTTCTCCGCCGGGCGGCCGCGACGGCCGGCGAGGGTGATCTGATGCTCCTCGTCATTGCCGAACGAGGTGTTGTTGTGCAGCACGATCATGATCGGGATCTTGTAATGAACCGCGGTCCACAGCGCCGCCGGGCCCATGGTGAAATCGCCATCGCCAATGATCGCGACGGTGAACTGTCCGCGATCCCGGCCGGCCAACGCTGAGCCGATCACGCCGGCAGCGCCGAACCCGATACCGCCACCGATAGAGTTGGACATAAAGCGTCCGGCGCGGTCGAACTCCCAGATGCCGTCATACCAGGCGCGATAGTTGCGCGAGGCGAGCAGCCAGTCCTTGTCCTTGACCGCGTCATAGAGTTCGGACGTCATGCGGGGCAGGTAGATCGGCACCTGGTCCCATTTCGCCTTCATGGCGTCTTTTTGCTGTTTGCGCAGCGCGTTGTGCATGTCGCCAATTTCGGCGCGGCGCTCGGCGGCGCGTTTGGTCCAGGCCGGGTTGCCTTCGGCGCGGCGGTGCAAAGCTTCGCGTATCTGGTTCAGCCCATAAAGATTATCGGCCTGAATCTGGACATCGACCGGCGGCAGGGGGCCGCCAATATTGGTCCAGTGCTGAATGGCGAAATCATTGAGCGACAGATCGATGATCTTCTTGGGCTTCTCCTCGACCGCCATCCCCGCGCCGCGCGCGCCTTCATAGCTCCCGACATTGTTGGAGATATCGAGGCAGTCGAGACAGAAAATGGTATCCGCCTTGCCGAGCAGCATCTTCTTGTACTCGCCTTCGGCCTTGGTGCGGCCAAAGCTGGCATTGAGATTCTGCGGATGGTTGGACGGCATGCAGATGATGTCATGCCCGTCCTGATAGGCGGCGCCCAGCGTTTCAACCAGATCGATCATCGGCTGGGTGGCTTCTTCCTTGTAGCCGATCCGCCCGCCGAAGATCAGCGGCCAGTCGGCCTCGGTCAGCAGATCGACCGCCGCTTCGATCACTTCCGTCGGGGCGGCAATCGGCGCCGGGGTCTGATAGCGGGGCAGGGAGGTGTCGGGCATCGTGACGCCATCGGGAATTTCGTCTTCCTGCACCACAACATCGACCGAGACATAGGTGGGGGAGGCCGGTGCGCTGGTGGCGATTTTCTGCGCCCGGACGATGGAATCCAGGGTTGATTGCAAGGTAATCGGCTCGTCGGTCCATTTGGTGACATCGCGGACGATATCGCACTGCGCCTGCGCCGAATGAATCCAGTCGGTCTTGCGGCGCTGCGCCGGATCGGCCGGGCCGGCGCCGCCGAGGACGATCACCGGCATCCGGTCGGCCATCGCGTTATAGAATGCCATGGTGGCATGCTGGACGCCGACCAGATCATGCAGGAAACACATGGTCGGCTTGCCGGTCGCCTTGCTGTAGCCCTGCGCCATGGCGACCGCCATCTCTTCATGCGCCACCAGAATGATCTGCGGCTTATGATTTTTGGTGTGGTTGACCAGACTGTCATGCACACCGCGGAACGACGATCCTGGCGTCAGAAACAGATAGTCATGACCCAGCGCGCCGATGATCTCGGCGATCAGATCCGAGCCGTATTCGGCCTTGGGCTGGTTCGAAGGCAGATTGATCGGCGTTTCCGATGAAAAATCGGGCGCTGCGGGGTAATTGTTGTTGATTTCGTCGGACATCGAAATGAGTTTCCCTGAAGAGAGTGTGTGAAGCCGTGCGCAGGATTTCCGCGCCTGCCCGCAGATTATCCGCTGAGAGGCCGCAGGCAAAGGGGTGGAAGCGTCAATTGGTGACGTAATAGCCCTTCATGATGGCGTCATGCCATATGCCGGTAATCGGGCCGACGAGGCCTTCCGGTAATCCCTCCTCGGGATATTCGTAATGATGGCTGCCGGTTCCGAGCTTGGTAAGCCGCACCTTCGGCGCCGGGTCCATCGCGGCATACATCGGCAGGACGATTTCATCATAGACTTTCTCGGTATGGTCCCGGCTGTGTTTGCAGATCGAGAGCAGGATCGGCGGCACCGGTTTGACGTCGGGGCCGGTGAGCTCGTAGCCGTACCCGACATATTGGGCGACCAGCGCTGCGGTGTCTGCCTCGTTCATTTCCAGCCGGGCCGCGGCAGCCCGCGCGGCGCCTTCCAGCGCATGGTCCGCTGCGTAGTGGAGCGGATATTCGGCCTTAAACTGGGGCTGTGTCAGAGTTCTTTCCCAGTCCTCCATCACGTCTTCCATGATCCAGGGAAGACGCATCAAGCCCTGTTCTCCTTCTGCGCTGCGTACCTCCGCGCCGCGATAGCGGGCAATGTCGCGCCAGGTGCGCACCAGCAGATCATTGAACGGGCCGTCCCATTCATAGCCGACCATTTTCTGGAACATATAGCCAAACGGCGAATTCTCGATGCCGACAACCCCCCGGACATTGGCCACCCGCTGGGTAAGTAGATGCACAAACG
>JBLHKG010000338.1:0-3854 GCA_047619835.1 Alphaproteobacteria bacterium | reverse complement strand
GGCCAGCGACCGCTTCTTCGAGATCTCCATCCATCGTGACAATCCGCTCAATAGAGGCGGCGGCGCCCGATGGCATAACTATCACCGCGTCGGAGGGCCGAATTGTGCCGTGCTCTATCATGCCTGCATAACCCCGGAAGGACGGGTCGGGACGCGACACAAATTGCACTGGCATGCGAAAAGCGTGCGCGGCTTCCGGCATCGCCGGACAGTTTTCCAGCCGTTCGAGCAGAGGCGGCCCGTCATACCAGACCATCGCCTCGGAAGGTTTTGTCAGGTTATCACCGCAAAGCGCTGAAATTGGGACGATCGAGACATCGCAAAGGCCGACCTGGTCGGCCAGAGCCTGAACATCGGACGCGACAGATTCGAAAACCGCCGCATCAAAATTCACCAGATCCATCTTGTTGATCGCCACAAGGACCGAGCGGACCCCCAGCAAGCCCACGATGTAGGCATGGCGCCGCGTCTGCGGTAGCACGCCCTTGGTTGCGTCGACCAGAATAATAGCGAGTTCGGCGGTCGACGCTGCGGTTGCCATGTTCCTGGTGTATTGCTCATGACCCGGGGCGTCGCCAACAATGAACCGTCGCCTCGCCGTCGAAAAGAACCGGTAGGCAACATCGATGGTAATTTTTTGTTCGCGCTCCGCTTCCAGCCCGTCAAGCAGGAGTGCGAAGTCCAACCCGTCGCCTGCGGTGCCGAAGCGGCGACTGTCCCGTTCAAGCGTCGCAAGCTGATCACTGAGCAGCGAGCCGGTTTCAAACAGCAGTCTGCCGAGCAACGTGCTCTTGCCATCATCGACGCTGCCACAGGTCACCAGGCGCAGAAGATCCTTGTCTGCCTCGGCGGACAGTTTTTCGCTCAGGGTCGATGGACCGGCGGGGATGTTCGCACTCATCAGAAATATCCATCCTGCTTCATCCGTTCGAAGGAGGAGGACGCGCCATGATCTATCAGGCGGCCAAATCGTTCGGACGTGTCCATCGCCATGGTTTCCAGGATCACCTCTTCGATTGTTTCCGCCTCCGATTCGACTGCCGCGGTAAGCGGATAACATCCGAGCGTCCGGAACCTCACGCGGCGCTGGCGGAGTTCTTCGCCGGGCGCCAGCTTTAAACGGTCGTCGTCCACCATGATCAACTGGCCGTCGCGTTCAATCACCGGACGCACCGCCGAATAATACAGAGCCGGCACCGGAATTTTCTCGGCCAGAATGTAGAGCCAGACATCGAATTCGGTCCAGTTCGACAACGGAAAGACCCGCATGGATTCTCCACGATGCAGCCGCGTATTATACAGCCGCCATAATTCGGCCCGTTGCGCTTTGGGGTCCCATCGGTGATTGCGGCCACGCAGGGAGAAAATCCGTTCCTTGGCGCGGGATTTCTCCTCATCGCGCCGAGCCCCGCCAAACGCTGCATCGAATTCATGTGCATCAAGCGCCTGTTTGAGCGCTTCGGTTTTCATAATGCGCGTATAGAGGCTGGCATCGTGATCGAACGGATTGATCCCCTGATGGACACCCTCAGGGTTAGTGTGAACGATTAGATCCATCCCGCATTCGGCGGCCATTTGATCCCGGAATTCTATGAGTTCGCGAAATTTCCAGGTCGTGTCGATATGAAGCAGGGGGAACGGCGGGGCCGCGGGAAAGAACGCCTTTTGCGCCAGATGGAGCATGACCGCGCTGTCCTTGCCGCCGGAATACAGCATGACCGGTTTTTCGAATGTCGCCGCGACCTCACGCATGATGTAGATGGATTCGGATTCAAGCTGGCGCAGATAAGACAAATTCATGTCGTTTGGTCCGATGTCGTTCTGCCCGATGTCGTTCGGCCCGATGACGTTCGGCCCGATGACGGTTTTGAAGATTTCGCGTCGAATTTCGTTATCGCGAGAACATCCTTGTAATGCGGTTAGCGATTGTCGAACAGGCTCAGCGCCGGTGACTTCAAACCCTGTAATCCGCAATTAAACCGATTTTGGCAAGACCCGACATAGTGCTGTGATATGTATGAGTTTAGCGTACGTCAATAAAGAAAATTAGTGATCTGTGTGGCTTGTTCAACGTCCCGCAATCGAAATTCCGGTCGCCGACGAAACGGTACGTAACATCCACGCTCCCCTCGCCGCATCTGCACAAGCAAGACAGGCTGGTCGCTATCGTCTGTGGCATACCCAACTGTTACGGGCTCGTTAGGCAGAACGCGGATGAAGCCAGCCCTTGGTTACAATTTTATCCAGCGACGAGGCCATAACGGCAATTGTTCCCGGTACATTTTCCTTGTGCGCACCGATCAGGATCCCGCCCGCCAGGCCGGCCGCTTCGGAGGCCTCCATATCGCTCATCGAATCCCCGATCATCCAGCTGCGTGTGCGGTCAGCATTCAATCCGGTTGCTATTTCCTCAATCATGCGGGGGCCCGGCTTTCTCCATTCAGCGCATCGTACCGAAAAATCGGTTGTAAAATCGGGATGAAAGGGACACGCCGCAACGGCATCGATCCTTGCCCCTTGTAAGGCGAGTAGTTCGTCGATGCGTTCGGTCACGGCAGCAAAATCCCGCCAACCGAACTTCCCACGGTCTATGCCGGATTGATTGGTAATGACGGCAACGGGAATATTTTCGTTGTTGGCTTCTTCTATCAACTCCGCTGCGCCTGGCATCAGAGCGACTTCCGCTGGATCGCCGACATAATGCCGGTCCTCGTTGATAACGCCGTCGCGGTCGAGAAAAAGTACCGGCCCAGGCGTCGCCAATGGGAGATGGCGCAGTTCAATCCAGACGCCATCACCATTTAGCGGCCAGATGCGCTCTTCCTGAAACAACATCGATCCTCGAAATTTGTTTGGCGGATAGTACCCCGACTACCCCGTATTTGTGGATAAAATTCATCGCATTGTCCCAGACGTTGCCCGACCGGCTCATCGAACAGGCGATGCGCCTGACACAGCAGAAAATCCCCGCCGTTCGACGTGATCTCGCCGCCCGAAAATCAGCCTTGATGCGCCGCTTGCGGCGGTCTCGAAACTCCAAACTCCAAACTCAAAGAGGGGCGATCCGTAACCGCTGATCTCCGCGTTTAGTTTGACTTAAGGAGTTGAATTATAACTGTATTATAGCAGTCCAGCGGTACCTTTTCGTGAATCTTTCGGGCTAGTATGATAAGGTTACCGGCAGCTGCCGAGAGTATTTTTCGATGGCTGCCAAAATTTGGCGCTGAAATTGTAGAAGCTGAAATTGTAGAATTTGAAACTATGGCCCATCTTGAATTCCTCACCCCGAGCTTGCCCGGCCTTGGCGGACTGGCGGCGGTGTGCGTCATCGCCATGCTGATGGTCGCCATGGGCGCGTGGGTGGCGGGACAAAACCGCCGCGCAGAAGGCGACCTCCTGTTTGGTTGGGCCGTCGTAATTTTTGCGTTCACAGTGGCCGGATCGCTTGGCATTACGCGATTTACGATCGTCGCAGGATGTCTCGCACTCTTCGCCCTGATCGCGGGCATCGCCGCATGGCGCCGCGACAACCGGCTGACGGCGGCAGGGACACTTCAAATATTGCTTCTCGCGGCGCCGTTGATCGCCATCGCCACCTCTATGATTCCCACTCAGTGGGATGAATTCACACACTGGCTGCCAAATGCGCGTTACCTGATCGAATTTGATTCGGTGCCGCGCGCCGATCTACCGGAAAACCCGGCAGTCATGGAGAGCTACCCCTACGCCATTCCGCTGGTGATGTTTATGGCGAGCCGGATTGTCGGTTACATGGCCGTCAATGCTTCTGCCATATTTTCTCTGTTTCTGCTTCTGAGTTTCGGCCTTCTCATCGCGCGGATCATCGTAGCCAC
>JBLHKG010000337.1:0-3863 GCA_047619835.1 Alphaproteobacteria bacterium | reverse complement strand
GATCGTCCAGCGATTCGCCCGCCGCGTGTCGTTCACGCAGCCCGTTCGTACGAGCTTTGAGGGCGGCGTCATCAAGCCCCTCGATTTCGGGCTCGAGCGCATTGATTGTCGCGACGACGCTCTCAAGTTTTTTAATGTGACGGGTATTGGCGCTTCCAAAGACGCGCTCGGCCAGCGCTGTGAACATTGAGCCTCTCTAAAAAAATCGGATTCTCTTGCAGGGTCTGCAATTTAGCATATAAGCGAGCGTCAGAGACATAAGAACAGCCTGCGCCCCTGTCAACGTCGCAGAATTTATGTTTTAACCCGCTAACGATACGAATTGACTGTTAAATTTTGTTGCGATGCGCGCTGGAATTGATGTGATTTTCGGCAAGACACCGCGGTGAAAGACCAAAATGACCAAGAAATCGCCTCTGGCGCCCCTAAAATTTCCTGACCTGCCGCCTGTTCCTGGTGTCGAGATCGCGGGCGCTGCCTGCGGGCTCAAGGTGAGCGGGCGACCCGACCTCTTTATCGCACGGCTCGCGCCTGGAACCACCATTGCCGGGGCTTTTACCCGATCGCTCTGCCCCTCCGGGCCGGTGGATTGGTGCCGAAAAATCCTGCCAAAAGGCAAGGTGCGCGCGATCGTTGTCAATTCGGGCAATGCAAACGCTTTTACCGGAAAGGCCGGCGACCGGACCGTGGAGCATACGGTCAAACGCGCCGCCCAACTGATCGGTTGCCCGCAAAACGAGGTTTATATCGCCTCGACCGGCGTGATCGGCGTGCCGGTGCCGCCCGATCATATCGCCGACAAATTGCCGGGTATGGTGAAGCAGCTCGCACCCGGCAGCTGGCCAGAGGCCGCGGCAGCGATCCTGACGACCGATACCTTTCCGAAGGGATCAGTCCGCACGGCAAGGATTGGCGATGCCGAGATCACCCTCACCGGCGTTGCCAAGGGATCGGGCATGATTGCCCCGGATATGGCGACCATGCTGGGTTTCCTGTTTACCGATGCGAAAATTCCCGCCGACGTGCTGCAACGGCTGTTGACCCGCGCAGTGGATGATTCCTTTAATGCCACAACGGTCGATGGCGATACCTCGACCAGCGATACAGTGCTGCTCTGCGCTACCGGCGCGGGCGCCAGGCACCCGAAAATCACCAGCGCCGGGGACACACATCTCGCCGATTTCAAGCGCGCGCTTGCGGAAGTTACACAGGACCTCGCAATTCAGATTGTGCGGGACGGCGAAGGCGCCCAGAAGCTGATCACCATCGACGTGACCGGCGCGACGTCGCGCCAGGCGGCCCGCAAAATCGGTCTGGCGATTGCCAATTCACCGCTGGTGAAGACGGCGGCGGCGGGTGGCGATCCAAACTGGGGGCGGCTGGTCATGGCGGTCGGCAAGGCGGGCCAGAAAGCTGATCGGGACCTGTTGTCGATTTCAATCGGCGGGGTATCGGTCACCGAAAATGGCCAGCTTCGATCTGATTATGACGAGGCGGCCGCTGAGGCTCACATGGCGGGAAGCGAAATTCATTTCGGGGTCGATATCGGGCTCGGCAAGGGCCGGGCGCGGGTATGGACCTGCGATCTCACCCATGGCTACATCACCATCAATGCCGATTACCGGACCTGATCCCGATACTACCGTGCCGATCCTGCTCGTGGCGGCGGTCGCGCTGGTCGATATCGACGGGCGGGTGCTTATTGCCCAACGCCCCGTTGGCAAGGCAATGGCCGGGCTGTGGGAATTTCCGGGCGGCAAGGTTGATGACGGCGAGACTCCCGAGGAGGCCCTGATCCGTGAGCTCGATGAAGAACTCGGCATCGATGTCACAGAAAACTGTCTCGCGCCGCTGACCTTCGCCTCGCATCGCTATGAAAAATTCCATCTGCTGATGCCGCTCTTTGTGTGCCGCGTCTGGAAGGGAGAAGCAACGCCGCGTGAGGGCCAAACCCTGAAATGGGTGCCTCCGATGCAGCTTCGCGATTACCCGATGCCACCAGCCGACGTTCCGCTGGTCGCGATGTTGCGGGACCTGCTTTAGCCTCTCTGGCACAGCTTCCGGCGACCTGTCATACTTCACTGAGTGTCAATCACGACCCTCCGGACCGGCTGAAATATGTTTTTATCCACCATACGAGCGAACCCCGGCGGCTGGTTGATCGTCGCTGTCATCTTTATTGCTCTCAGTTTTTCCTTTGCCGCGCGGATGTCGTTGCCGGTGCTGATTCCCGGCTGGGAGAAGGAGTTCGGCTGGAGCCGCACGTTTCTGTCCGGCGGTGCGGCATTGATCATGATCGTGATGGGCGCGACCGCGATCCTGATGGGCAATCTGCTCGATAAATTCGGGCCGCGCTATCTGGTGGCGAGCGGCCTGGTGCTGAGCGGCGCCAGCTATGCCGCCAGCGCGATGATGGAGTCGAAACTGTTCTTCATCGCGGTCTTCTGCATCGGCTCGGCGATCGGTTACGGCATCATCAGCTTGCCGATTGCGACCGCGACGATTTCCCGTCAGTTCGTTCAGGGGAGGGGGTTCGCTGTTTCGATTGGCACCGCAGGCGTCGGCGGTGGTCAATTTCTGTTTCTGCCGTTTATTGCCATGTCGGTCGTTTCGCTGGGCTGGCGTCCGACTCTGCTCGTCTTTGGTATCGTGGTGATTGCGCTTGGTTTTCTTTCTCTCGCCTTTCTTGATGGCAAGCCGATACAGCATAAGGACGTCGCGGGGAGTCCGGCGGCGTCCAGCAGTATCGGCACCAAAATCGCCCATCTCATGCGCCATCCGGTTTTCTGGCTAATCGGCGGCGCCTATGTCATATGCGGGTTTACGACGGCGGGGGTCGTCAAGGTACATCTGATCCCCTATGCCGCCCTGTGCGGGTTTACGCTGACTGAAGGGGCGTGGACCATCGGGTTGCTCGCCGGGTTCGATATGGTGGGCATGATTGCATCGGGTTGGCTGACTGACCGGATGCATCGGCCTACGCTGCTGGGGTCGGTCTATTTCCTCCGCGCCCTCACTTTCATCATGTTGTTCTTTATAACCGATAATTATCCACTATTGCTGTTCTTCGCCGTGCTGTTCGGAACTCTCGATTTCGCCACCGTGCCGCCGACTTCGGGGCTGGTCGCCAGCCATCTCGGGCTCAATACGATGGGGCTTACCATGGGCCTCCTGTTTGCCGGCCATTCAATCGGTGGCGCGCTGGGAGCCCTGCTCGCGGGGTATTTTTTTGATCTGTTCGCGCTCTATGACTGGGTCTGGATGATGGGGCTTGCCCTCGCCCTTGTTGCTGCGGTGCTGGCCTGGTCGGTGCCGGAAAAACGCGATGTCGTTCCTGTTGCTGCGGAACCTGCCGCTGCCTAGTTTCCGGCTTTTTCGCCAGTTGGTTTTTCTGCAGTATCCAGCGCGTCCGCCAGCCGGGCTGTCGCGCTGCCGGGGCGCAGCGCCTTTTGCTGGGTATCGGCGGGGGCCCAGCCGGTGAGATAGAGAATCTGAAAGGTCGCGGGAATACGACCGTCTTCGTCGGCATAGAGCGCGGCGTAGCGCTCCGCTGCGGACAGGAACATTTTGCGGCGAGTGAAACCCTTGGGTCGTTCGAGCGCTGCATTCGCTTCACCCATCCCTCTCAAATCATGCATCAGGGCAAACCCATCGCTATAGGTCACCGTGATCGTATCGATATCCGCAACCGGCAACGCAAAGCCGGCGCGCTGCAACAGCCCGGCGGCATCGGACAACTCGGCGAACGGCGACAGGCGGGGCGAGGCGCCGCCGGCCTCGGCCATCTCTGCCTCGATCAGCGCGTGGCGCAATTCGTTCAGCGTATTGCCGCCCAGCATCGCAGCGAGAAACAGGCCGTCGGG